>JBKQJQ010000504.1:0-4011 GCA_052147875.1 Solirubrobacteraceae bacterium
CCGTGCACGAGCACGCCCGGGATCTCAGACAGGCGGTCAACGCAGCCCAGCAGCTCCCCGTCGCGCAGGAACCCCGCATGGCGCCAGTAGTGCGTGACCAGCCGCGCGAATCGCATCCGAAACCGAGCATCGTCGTACCTCGGGTCAGGCTCCCCACCGAGCAACCCCAGCACGTGCGCGTCCTCCCATCTGCACCAATCGAGCGCTGCCTGCTCCCGGACCGCCGGATCATCGGCGGCCAGCAGCTGCGCATACGCATCGACGAGGCTGCCCGACCGGTCGGCCGCCGGGACGCCGTCGCGGAACCGCTCCCAGGCCTCGGGCAGCAGCCGACCGATGTTACGAGTGACCCACTCGACCTCACGCGCGGAGGTCGTGACGACTGAGAACAGGACCAGCTGCGAGACCCGCGAAGGGTGCGCCTCGGCGTAAGCGAGTCCCAACGTCGATCCCCACGAGCCGCCGAACACGAGCCATCGCTCAAAGCCCAGCTCCTTACGTAGCTGCTCGATGTCCCCAATCAGATGCGCGGTCGTGTTGACGGACAGGTCTACCCGGTGGTCGGCCGCGTCCGGAGTGCTCGCTCCGCAACCGCGCTGGTCGAGGAACACGACGCAGTAGCCGCCGTCGGGTTCGAACAACCGCCGCAAGCGCGGCGAGCTCCCCGACCCTGGTCCCCCATGCAGTACGACCGCCGGCTTTGCCGTGCGGTCGCCGTACATCTGCCAGTGGATAAGCTGGCCGTCGCCCGCGTCGAGCTCCGCCGACTCAGACGGCTCACTCACCGTCGATCTCGACGACGACCCGGACCGTCCCCGGCGGGCGGGTCTCGGCGATCTCCAGCGCGAGGTCGAACTCCTCGAGCCCGAGGCGGTGCGAAACCCAGCTGCCGGCGTCCAGCCGGCCGGCGCCCGACAGTTCGATCACGGCCGCCAGGTCGTCGAGGCCGGACGCGTATGCGCCCACGATCTGAAGCTCGTGCGCCATGAACGCGCTCGACACCTCGAGCGTCAACATCGAGTCGACCACGGACCCGAGCACCAGCCGGCCCCCACGGCGCAGCAGCGCGACTCCGACGCCCGGCGCCGCCGCCTGACCGCTGAAGTCGATCACCGCGTCCATCCGTCCGACACTGTGTCGCAGAGAGCGCGCCGCGCCCCCGAGGCCCTGGTGGACCTCGACCCCGAGCGCGTGAACGCGCTCCGCGCTGGCCTCGCTGCGGACGACGGCGGCCAAATGCAGGTCGGGGTCGAGCGCCCGCGCGACGGCCAGCACGCCGGTGCCGAGCCCACCGGCCCCTAATACGCACAGCGACCCGCCAGGCGGTACGCCGGCCAGTCGGACGGCGTTGTGCGCGGTCGCCGCGGCGTCCGCCAGGAGCGCCGCCGCCGAGGCTGTGAGACCGTTAGCCGGGAGCATCCGCGATGCGGGCCAGACGACCTTCTCGGCGAACCCGCCCGCGTCGTGGAACCCGAGCGCGCGGACCTCGTCGCAGCGCTGGTCCTCCCCGCGCAGGCAACCCGCGCAGCGGCCGCACGGGGCGAGCGGGTGCAGTACGACGAGGTCGCCCTCGCTGACCAGCCCGTCGCCGGCGTTGATCTCCTCGACGATCCCGGCGACCTCGTGTCCGGGCCGGACCGGGTAGGAGGCGCCGCGCGGCAGGACCATGCCGCGCAGCAGGTGCAGATCGGTCGCACAGACGCCGCAGGCGAGCACCCGGACGCGCGCGAAGCCCGGCGGCGTCTCAGGTTCGGGCCCTTCGCACAGCCGCGCTGTGCCCTGGTCCATCTCGATATAGCGCAAGCTCAGCGCCTCTCAGCCAGCGTCATTGGCGCAGGAGTTCGCGCGCGATTGTCATCTTCTGGACCTCGGCCGTGCCTTCCTCGAAGCGCTGCGCGCGGGCGTCGCGATACACGCGCTCGATCGTGCTCGGTGAGAAGTAGCCGCGGCCCCCGTGGATGTCAAGCGCGCCGTCCGTGACGCGTTGCAGCGCCTCGCTCGCGAACAGCTTTGCCTTCGACGCGTCGGCGAGCGCGTCGTCTCCGTCGTCCCAGCGGCGTGCCGCGTGCTGCACGAGCGCCCGGGCCGCCTCGACATCAGTTGCCATCTCCGCGAGCTTGAAGGCGATCGCCTGACGCTCCGCGAGCTTGCGACCGAACGTCTCACGCTGCTTGGCGTATCCGACGGCGAGGTCGAGCGCGCGCTGCGCGAGCCCGACGCAACTCATCGCGAGCGAGATTCGGCTCGGCGCCAGAAAGCCGCCGACGGCCACCTCTAGCCCCTCCCCCTCCTCCCCGAGCCGGTTACCGGCCGCAACTGGCGCGCGTTCGAACGAGACGATCGCGTGGTCGGTGCCGCGCACGCCCATCGATTGGGGCATCGGATGCGCCTGAACGCCCTCCCCGCCGCGCGGCACCATCAGCGCGAGCGTGCCCTCGGCGCCCCGTGTTCCCTGAACGCGCGCGATCACCAGCAGGTAGTCGGCGATCGTCCCGAACGTGATCAGGTGCTTGGTGCCGCTGACGAGGTACGTGTCGCCGCTGCGTTCGACGCTGCAGCGGATATCCGCGCCGGTGCCGGTGTCGGGCTCGGTGAGTGCGAACGCGACCTTGATCTCGCCCGCGACCAGCGGTCCGAGGAACCGGTCGCGCTGCGCCGCGGTGGAGTGGGCTGCGATCGGCCGCCAGATGCCGTTGCAAACGTGAACGATCATCCGCAGCGAGCCATGCGACATCGAGAACAGCTCGAGCAGTTCGAGATACCGCTCGAGCGGCAATCCCTGGCCGCCGTACACGGTCGGCGCCGTCAGCCGCAGGTAACCGCGGTCGCGCAGCTCCTCCCAGAGCGCCGGCGGAACCTGTCCGTCGCGCTCGATTCGCTCGGCCCACGCCTCCCCCACGCCCTCGACGTAGGCGCGGATCTCATCCACCAGAACGCGTTGGTCGCCAACCTGAGTCGTCGTCATGCGCCGTGTGGACTGAGCTCGTGGGGGAAGTCAGTCAGCAGCTCGTGACCGCCATCGGTGACGAGTACGAGGTCCTCCAACCGGACCGAGCCAACGTCGTTGCGCCACAGCCCCGGCTCGATCGCGAGCACGTCGCCGGCGACCAGCGGCTCGGAGCCGGTGCGTCCGACAGCCGGCGCCTCGTGGACCTGAAGGCCGACGCCGTGACCGAGCGAGAACTGAAAACCCTCCTCGGAGCCCACGGATCGGCTCGTGCGCTGGGTCGGGTAGCCCGCCGCCTCGAACAGGTCGCAGGCGTGGTCGTGCAGTTCGCGGCCGGTGACCCCGGGGCGCACCGCGGCATACGTATCGGCGAGCGCGCGGCGGACGAGATCCTCCTGGCGTCGCACCTCCGCGGGCGGCTCTCCGCCGACGACAAACGTCCGTGTCATGTCCGCCCAGCAGGCCGTTTTGGTGTCCTGCGGCCAGACGTCGATCACGATCGGCAGCTTCGCCGGCAGCGGCCCGCTGCCGGGCTCATGGCCGTGTCCCTGCCAGACCGAAGCGACGATCACCTCGGGCGGCAATACGGCGCCGGCCTCCCACGCCGCGTCGCGCATCGCGGCCCGGATCCGTTCCGCCGACAACGGGCTGCCTTCGAGCGACAACCGGTCGCGGTCGACCTCGGCCCTGCTAAGCAGCGTGGCCGCGGTTCTCATCGCTGCCTCGGCCGCGTGCTGCGCGCGCCGGATTCCGGCAAGCTCGTGTGTTGACTTGCGCCGGCGCCGCTCCGAGATGGCATGCTCGTCGATCCGCAGCGTGATGCCATCGGCCCGTAGCCGTTCGGCGATCGCGAGCGGGAACTCGAACTCTACGATCGCCTCGGTGATCCCGGTCTGCGCGGCCAGGCGTGAGGCGAATTCTACGTCGAGCTCGCGGTAGCTGAGGCCGTCGTCGACCAGCTCGTGGAAACCAAGCTGCTCGATGCCGACCAGCTCCGCGTCGGGACGGCAGCCGGCGAGGCGCTCTCGCTCGAGGTCCGAGGACATGATCCATGTCCGGCCGCC
>JBKQJQ010000505.1:0-4675 GCA_052147875.1 Solirubrobacteraceae bacterium
GGCAAGAGCACGCTGCTGCACCTGATGGGCACCCTGGACGAGCCGACCAGCGGGACGGTGCGGGTGACAGGGATCGACGTTGCGCGGATGACCGACCGTGAGCTGTCGGCGCTGCGGGCGTCGCGGATAGGGTTCGTGTTCCAGCAGTTCTTCCTGGCCGAGCACCAGACCGCGCTGGAGAACGTCGCCGACGGACTCCTATACGCCGGAGCGCAGGTCCATCAGCGTCGCCAACGGGCGGCCGACGCGCTGGCCGCCGTCGGGCTCGCGCACCGCCAACACGCACGACCAACGACCATGTCCGGTGGGGAGCGCCAACGCGTCGCGATCGCCCGCGCGCTGGTCGGCGCCCCCGCGATCCTGCTGGCCGACGAGCCAACCGGCAACCTCGACAGCCACACCGGCGAGCAGATCCTCGAACTCCTTGAAGAACTCAACTCTCAGGGCGCGACGATCATCGTCATCACCCACGACCACGACCTCGCCGCACGTCTGCACCGCCAGGTCCACATGCGCGACGGGCTGATCGTCTCAGACACCACCACCGGCTCCCAGTCCGCTGGCTCCGCAGACAGAACGGAGGCTCAGCGATGAGCGCGACGACACAACTAATCCCCGCACGGCTCAGATCAGGCGATATGGCGCGCGTCGCGAGCGTCGGCCTCAGAACCCGCCGGCTCCGCGCCGCCCTCTCAGCGCTCGGGATCGCGATCGGGGTGGCAGCGATCGTCGCCGTCCTCGGCCTCTCATCCTCAAGCCAAGCCGGGCTGCTGGCCGAGATCGATCAACTCGGTACCAACCTGCTGGTCGTCAACAACGGCCAGACGTTCACCGGCGCCACCGCGACGCTGCCGCTCGCCGCGCCGGCCATGATCGGACGGATCGACCCGGTCACCAAGGTAGCCGACACCGGCGACGTCTCGACCGCAAATGTGTTCCGCAACCCCTACATCCCCACCGTCGACACCAACGCGCTCACCGTCCAAGCCGCAAGCCTCAATCTGCTCGCCGCCGTCGGCACCAGCGTCGCGCAAGGGTCTTACCTGAACGCCGCCACAGAGAACGAGCCGGCTGTCGTGCTCGGCGCCGCTGCGGCGCAGCGCCTCGGGATCGATCGGGTCTACCCGCATGAGCGGGTGTGGCTCGGAGGCATGTGGTTCTACGTGATCGGCATCCTCAAACCCGCCACCCTCGCCCCCGAAATAGACGACAGCGCCCTGGTCGGCTACCCCGCCGCCAAGAAGTACCTCGACTACACCTCGACAGCGGCGAACGGGACAACCACGGATGGCCCGCCCACCGAGATCTACGTCCGCGCGCAGAACAACCAGGTTGACGCAGTCGACAACGTGCTCGCCGCGACCGCCGATCCGCAGAACCCCAGCTACGTCGACGTCTCCCAACCCTCCGCCGCGCTGACCGCCCGCGCCGACGCCCAAGGCGCGTTCAATGGGCTGTTCCTCGGCCTCGGCGCCGTTGCCCTCTTGGTCGGCGCGGTCGGGGTCGCGAACATCATGATCATCTCTGTTCTGGAGCGCCGCTCCGAGATCGGACTCAGACGTGCGCTCGGTGCGACCCGTAGCCAGATCCGCGCGCAGTTCCTCTCAGAGGCGATCCTGCTAGCGCTGCTCGGCGGCGCTGTCGGCGTCGTTACCGGCTCGCTCGCCACGAGCGTCTACGCGCACACCAAGCACTGGGCGGTCGTGATCCCCACCGAAGCATGGGCCGGCGGGATCGCCTCAGCGATCCTGATCGGCGCAATCGCCGGACTACTACCAGCAATCCGCGCCGCCCGCCTCTCACCCACCGACGCGCTCAGAACCGTATAACCCAACCTCACGATTCTCGCGGCCCACCCGACGCTAGTGATATCCAACTCGCAGCAAAGGGCCGCATCTCGCCACCGCGACCCATGAGGCGTCAAAGAGCCACGCCGGGCCACTCGCGACGGGCGCGACGCACACCTGCGTTTATCGTCTCACACGCATTTTTCGGTGACTCCAAAGGCCCCGCTCAGCGCGGACTGCAGGGAACCGGCGCCTTCCGATCGGACCAGCGCCGGAGCCGCGCTGTGACGCGTCGTGCTCCTGGCGACTTGCATGACCGGCGACGCCCTCGCAATCGAGACCTGCAATCGTCCTCCCGCAGGTATTGCATGGCAGCCATGATGCGTGCCTGCATGTGTCCGATACCGATCGTCCTCGACTGGGCAGTGAGCTCCTACCGCATGGCTCCTTTGGTGGCCGAGCAGGAGCGTGGCTGGCGACCCACCGGACACACGCGATCAAACCCGTGAGCCAAAGGTCGGCTCCTGCCCCGGCGGCTCAAACCGGAAGCGGCGGGGGGCGTTCCGTGAACGGTTCGTGGCTGACCCTCGTCGTCCCAAGCACCGACCCGGTGACAGCGCGGCTCGCGGGCGCTCCCACAGGCGAAGCGGCGATCTGCCGGGGGGATAATGGTCGAGGCTCGGGGCATCGACCAGCCGTCGCCAGCCGCCGTGCGTGTCGTAAGCGAGTGCTTGCCACGATGGCTCCGGCCGCGAACAGCTCCTTGACTTAAGATGGTCGCTATCCCCGAAGTCTTCCTGCGTGCAGTTCGAGCCTTTGGGCGGCTGGTTGCGTGCTGTGCGGTGGCCGCGATCCTGCTGCTGGCGGCCGGCTGTGGCGGCGGTTCGCCACGCGTGGCGACAACTGGCTCGTCATCGACAGCCACAGTCACGATCGATCCTGCCAAGCAGTATCAGCGGATCGCCGGGTTTGGTGTGTCGGAGGGGTTCGGGCAGGCCAAGACGCTGATGAACGCGCCAGCCTCGGTCCAGAAGCGGGTGCTGAGCTTGCTCTACAGCCCGACTCGCGGGGCGGCGTTGACGATCTTGCGCAATGAGATCAGCGCCGACGTCGGGTTCACGATCGAGCCGCGGGCGCCGAGCGGCCCGAACGCGAAGCCGTCGTATCTGACCCTCGCCGAGGTCGACCAGGATCGGGGGCAGCTGTGGTTCGCGAAGCAGATCAGGGCCGACTTTGGCGTCAGCGACGTGTTCGCCGATGCGTGGAGCGCTCCGGGGTTCATGAAGACCAACGACTCACCGTTCGATCGCGGCACGGTGTGCGGGGTCCCGGGCGCGAGCTGCAAGAGCGGTGATTGGCGCCAGGCCTATGCCAACTACCTCGTGCAGTACGCGAAGGATTACGCGGCGGCGGGCGTGCCGCTCACCGATGTCGGCCCGGAGAATGAGGCAAATCCCCTGCCCCCAGGGGCGCGGAGAGGGGGGGGTGCGCCTCGCCAGGACAGCATGAGCATGAGCGCGGCGCAGACCGCCAACTTCATGCAGATCCTGGGCGCGACGCTCGCGCGGTCGGGGCTGTCAACGCGAGCCGAGTGCTGTGCGAGCATCAGCTGGAACTGGGCGCAGCAGTACGCGGCCGCGATCGAGATCGACAAGCAAGCGAACACGGCAACCGCGCTGTTCACCAGCCACGGCTACTTCTTCCCGCCGGACTCGCCTCTGAAGGGCTGGAGCAAGCCGGTCTGGGAGACCGAGTGGGCGCCGCTCGGCACCGGGCCGTTTGACGCAGCCTGGGACGACGGATCGCAGTCGTCCGGGTTCACTTGGGCACTGAATATCTACACGGGCTTGACCAAAGCGAACCTCAGCGCGTTCCTCTACCTATGGGGCGCGAACACCAGCCCGAGCGCCGGGACGGGGGGCCCCAACGGGGGACTGGTCGAGGTCGAGGGCAACACCGTCGCCACCTCCGGCCGGCTGTGGGCGTTCGCGAGCTACAGCCGCTTCATCCGCCCCGGCGCGGTCCGCATCGGGACGACGACGACCCGCCCCGGCCTCGAGGTAAGCGCGTTCCGAAACAGCGACGGGTCGATCGCCGTGGTCGTACTGAACAGCGCCCGCAGCCGCCAGGTCGCGACCTTCTCGCTGCGCGGACTCGACGCAGCGCACGTCACGCCGTACCTGACCGACACATCCCACGAGCTCTCCGCGCAGACCCCGATCACCGTTAGGAGCAGCGCCTTCACCGCGATCCTGCCGTCGCGGTCGCTTGTCAGCTACGACATCCGATCATGAGCGTCGCCCGCCCGCATACGACGCGAAGGGCCAGGGCCGCCTCGGAATGTTGGATCCTGGCAATCCGGAAGTACGCCCGCTGGTCGTGGCCTGCCGACCGACCTTAAGGCTCACTGCCGGTCGCCGAGCAAAGCAGCCGCGCGGGCGTCGTGACTGGTGCAGGCCTGGAGGAGCCACGCTCGCGACGGCCGACGTAGACCTGCGTTCGTTGTCGTACGGGCATCTCGTCGGCGACTTCACGGGCCCCGCTAAGCGCGGAAACCGAGCAGCCGCCAAGCTGCCGGGAACCTGGATTATGCGGCCCTCTTGGCGCCGACCGAGCCAGCTACACCGCCCATCTCGACCCGAGATGACATAAGCCGAGAGTTCCCATGATCGCCCTTATGGGAACGTTCCCATAAGGGCGACCTGCGAAGCGAGCTAACGCCGGCCGGTCATCTGCCAGGGGCCGGGCACGAAGTCCAGCACCAGGTTGACCAGCCAGACGATCAGGGTGGCGCCTACCAGCGTCCAGAAGCCGCTGATGTTGAAACCGCTGACGATCGCCTCGGTCAGCAGGAGCATGAATAGCGAGACGAAGAACCACGCGATCCC
>JBKQJQ010000506.1:0-5389 GCA_052147875.1 Solirubrobacteraceae bacterium
TCGACTTCGTGTTTGGCGAAATCGGCTTGCCCCCCCGCGACATCGACTGGAGAGCGGCGATGCGACAGCGGGCGATCTCCGCCCGCAAGGTCCTGGCAGATCATCGCTGGGCCATCGGGCTGATGGAGTCGCGGAGCTCCCCGGGACCGGCGACGCTCAGACACCACGACGCGGTGATCGGCTGCCTTCGCCACGCCGGCTTCTCGGTCGAGCTGGTCGCCCACGCTGTCTCCGCCCTGGACAGCTACATCTACGGCTTCGCGCTCAACGAGGCAAGCCTGCCGTTCGAAACCGCCGAGCAGACCGCAGGAGTCGCGGAGGCGATCATGGCGCAGTTCTCCGCTGGCGAGTTTCCCCACCTCACCGAACTAGCGACCGCACACGTCCTCCAACCTGGCTATGACTACGGCGACGAGTTCGAGTACGGGCTCGACCTGCTTCTCGCCGGGCTTGAAACCGCATCGGAAAAGACGCGGCAACCGCCGGCACGCAAGCCGCGCCGGAAGAACGCCCGCTAGCACGCGCTCGGCTAACGCAGTCGGCGCCGGGGTACGTCCCAGAACGGCGGATCCAGCAGGACGCTACGCGCCCGTCGCGGAGCCGGCCTCCAGGATGCGTTTGAGCGTGTCGCAGTGTTGGCCGAACTGCTGGTTCGAAACCTCGACCCTGAAGTCGACGCGGCGATCGCTGCCGCGGCTTTGAGCGTCTTGGTCGAGCGCGGATTTGCGCGGTTGAGCATGGACGAGGTTGCCGAGTTCCATAGGATCGGACGGAATTCCTACGTCTTCCTTATGAGTTGCTGACGCAGTTGCGACGGCTGGAGGACAGGCTCGGACAACGATGCGGGTTCTGGTTATCGAGGACGATGATGCAGTGCGTTCGGCAGTCCGTCGCGCGCTGCTGCTGGGCGGCTACGAGGTCCTGCTGGCCCCCAACGGACAGGACGGCCTGCTCCAGGCTCAGACGGCCGTGCCGGACGCGATCATCCTCGACCTCGGCCTCCCGGATATCGACGGGATGGAGGTCTGCCGGCGGCTACGGAGCGTCGGCGACCGCACACCGATCCTGATGCTCACCGCTCGTGATGCGGTCGAGGACCGTGTCGACGGGCTCGAGGTCGGCGCCGACGACTACCTCGTGAAGCCCTACGACGTCCGCGAGTTGCAGGCGCGGCTGAAGGCGATCATGCGGCGCCACATCGAAGGAGCGGACGGCCGCTCGCTGCGGTTCGCCGAGCTCGAGCTCGACGCAGACGCGCACGCGGCCAGGATCGGCAACCGGTCCGTCGAGCTGACGCGGACCGAGTACCAGCTGCTCGAACTGCTGATGCTCAACCCGCGCCGCGTGCTGACCTCGGAGCTGATCTACGACCGGATCTGGGGCTATGACTTCAACCTCGCCGGCAACGCGCTGCGCGTCTATATCGGCTACCTGCGACGCAAGCTCGAGGCGGGCGGCGAGCAGCGGCTGATCCAGACGGTGCACGGAGTCGGCTACGTGCTGCGCGAGCCGTGAGCCTGCGCCGGCGGATCGCCGGAGCGGCCGCATTGGCGGTGGCGGCGGTCGCGGTCATGCTGGCAGCGGTCGGGTACCTGAGTGCGCGGTCGCACCTGGTCGGACAGGTCCAGCAGGAGCTGCGCGGGCGCGCCGCGCCCTATCTGATGCCACACGAACCGGGTCACCATGGGCCAGGCGGCGGGCCAGGAGGCGGCGCGCCCTCGCAGACCGGGAACGGCCTGCCTCCCAACCCGCCGCTCGGTGGCGCGCCGGGCTACTTCCAGTTCGTGTTCCCGAATGGCAACGTGACCGCCGGCAACGGGGGTACGCCGGAACTACCGGTCGATGCCAAGGTGCGCCAGATCGCGCAGCAGGGTCACGGCAGCTTCTACAGCAGCGCGACGGTCGACGGGACCCACGTGGAGGTGCTGACGATCGGGGACCCGTACGACCACAAGGCAGTCCAGGTCGCACTGCCGCTGACCTCGGTCGACTCCGTACTGCACGGGCTACTGGTCACGTATCTGATCCTGGTCGGCGCCGGGATTCTGCTCGCCACACTGCTGGGGGCGTTGATCGCGCGCACTGCACTCGCGCCGATCAAGCGCTTCACCGAGCAGACCGAGCAGGTAACGAGCGCCCTCGACAGCCCGCGCCGCCTCGAGGAGGCCGGCGGCGAGGAGATGGAGCGGCTGGCGGCAAGCTTCAACCAGACGCTCGACGCGCTCGAACGGTCAGTCCAGGCACAGCGCCACCTGATCGCAGACGCCTCACACGAGCTGCGGACGCCGATGGCGGCGCTGCGCAGCAACATCCAGATCTTCCTCGACGCCGAGCGCCTCGACGAGCAAGAACGCCGGGAGCTCCAGGAGTCGATCGTCGCCGAGCTCGACGAGCTGACGCAGCTGGTGTCCGACGTGCTGGAGCTGGCGCGCGGGTCAGCGCCAAGCGAGCACACGGAACCGATCGAGCTCGATTCAGTCGTCCGCGACGCGGTCGACCGCACGCAGCGGCGGGCGGCGCAGGTGTCGTTCGAGCTCGAGATCGAGCCGACCGTGATCGTCAACTCGCCTGACCGGGTCAGCCGCGCGGTCACCAACGTGATCGACAACGCGCGCAAGTGGAGCCCGCCCGACGGCGCGGTCGAGGTCAGGCTGCGAGACGGGACGCTGACCGTCCGCGACCACGGACCGGGTTTCAAGGAGCAGGACATCGTGCACGTATTCGACCGCTTCTATCGGGCCGAGCAGGCGCGCCGGATGCCGGGCTCCGGGCTCGGGCTGGCGATCGTCAAGCAGGCGGCCGAGGCGCACGGCGGGTCCGTGCAGGCGGCCAATGCCCCGGACGGCGGCGCGGTCCTGACGGTTTCGTTCGGACCGTCAATCAAGAGCCGTCGCGAAGCTGCGCCGGCCGCCCAGTAGCACCGCTCGATGCTGCGGGCGCGCCCGTGCCGGCTCCCCAGCAGCGCGCCGCTCAATTCTCTTACACCGTTCGTACGGCGCCCAGACAGGCGGCGCTTAGAACTCGCACTGTCAGTCCCTCGACACGAGAGTTCAGATGACACAGACAGCCGCAGTTTTGACGCTCGAACCAGGTAAGCCCGACCCGCTGACGCCGGTCAGAGCTGACGTCCACCAGCTGATGCCGGTCGACGTCGAGATCGTGATCCCGGTCTACAACGAGCAGCGCGTGCTCGCCGACTCCGTCGGGCGCCTGCACCGCTTCCTGTTGGCCGAGATGCCGTTCACGTGGCGAATCGTGATCGCCGACAACGCCAGCACCGATGCGACGCCGCAGATCGCCGGCGCGCTGGCCTACGACCTTCCGCGCGTGCGGGTACTGCGGCTCGATCAGAAGGGCCGCGGCCGGGCGCTGCGGGCCGCGTGGTCGGCCAGCGAGGCGCGGGTCGTGTGCTACATGGACGTCGACCTGTCGACCGCCCTGGAGGCGCTGCTGCCGTTGCTGGCGCCGCTGATCTCCGGTCACAGCGACGTCGCGATCGGCACCCGGCTGGCACGTGCCGCGCGTGTATCGCGCGGCGCCAAGCGGGAACTCATCTCCCGCTCCTACAACCGGCTGCTGCGGATCGCCCTGCGGGCGCGATTCAGCGATGCCCAATGCGGGTTCAAGGCCGTCCGCGCGGACATCGTTGGTGAACTGCTCGACGGCGTCCAGGATCAGGCCTGGTTCTTCGACACGGAACTGCTGGTTCTCGCCCAGCGCCGCGGCCTGCGGATCCACGAGGTGCCGGTCGACTGGGTCGATGATCCGGACTCGCGCGTCGAGATCGTGCCGACCGCGCTGGCCGACCTGCGCGGAGTGATGCGCCTGCTGCTCGCGGCCCCGGCGGCCCGCTTCCTGGCGGTCGGCGTCGTCAGCACGGTCGCCTACGCGCTGCTGTTCCTCGCGCTGTCGACGCCGCTCGGTTCTGCCGGCGCAAGCGCGCTTGCGCTCGCGATCACCGCGGTCGCGAACACGGCGGTCAACCGAGCATTCACGTTCGGGGTCCGCGGCCGCGACGGCCTGCTGCGACAGCACGCGGCGGGCGCGATCGTGTTCGCGCTAGCGCTGGCGCTGACGAGCGGTGCGCTGGCGGTGCTCCATCGACTCGACCGGAGGCCGCCGCACCTGCTCGAGCTCGCGGTGCTGGTCGCCGCGACGCTGGTCGCGACCGCGACACGTTATGCGGCGCTGCGCAGCTGGGTGTTCCGGCGCCGCCGTCCCTCGTCAACCCCACTCTCCCGACTCCAATCGACATGAGCACATCTGCGCTTCGCCGGCCCTTTGTCGCACGTGCACGTCCGCGCAGGCTCCAGGCGGCCTGGGTTCGTCCAGCGCTGATCGGCCTGCTCGCCGCGACCGCCGTCGCCTACCTCTGGAACCTGACCGCGTCGGGCGACGCGAACAGCTTCTACGCCGCCGCCGTCGAGGCGGGCACCAAGAGCTGGAAGGCGTTCTTGTTCGGCTCGCTCGACTCGTCGAACTTCATCACTGTCGACAAACCACCCGCGTCGCTCTGGGTGATGGCGCTGTCGGGTCGGATCTTCGGCTTCAGCAGCTTCAGCATGCTGGCGCCCCAGGTGCTGGAGGGCGTCGCAGCGGTCGGGTTGCTGTACGCCGGCGTCAAGCGCTGGTTTGGCCCAGGTGCCGGGCTGCTGGCCGGTGCGTTGCTGGCGTGTACGCCGGTCGCTGCGCTGATGTTCCGCTTCAACAACCCGGACGCGCTGCTCGTCTGCCTGCTGGTCGCGGCCGCCTACTGCCTCGTGCGGGCGCTCGAACGGGCGTCGACACGCTGGATTCTCGCGGTCGGGGCGCTGATCGGGTTCGCGTTTCTGGCGAAGATGCTGCAGGCGTTCCTGGTCTTGCCCGGGTTTGCACTGGTCTACGTCGTCGCGGCGCCGACCGGGCTACGGCGCCGCATCGGGCAGCTGCTGGCGGGTGGTCTGGCGATCGTCGTCAGCGCCGGATGGTGGGTGGCAGCCGTCGCGCTGTGGCCCGTCGGCTCGCGCCCGATGATCGACGGCTCGCCCGACAACAACATCTTCAACCTGATCCTCGGCTACAACGGGCTCGGTCGGATCTTTGGCGCCAGCGGGACCGCGGGCGGTGGCGGCGGCGCGAACTTCAGCGGTCCGGCGAGCCTCGTGCGGCTGTTCGACGACCTGATGGGCGGCCAGGCCTCATGGTTGCTGCCCGCCGCGCTCCTGGCGCTGGCCGTCGGCTTGTGGTCGACGCGGCGCGCGCCGCGCACTGACCGCACGCGAGCCGCTCTGCTTCTGTGGGGCGGCTGGCTCGTCGTCAGCGGCCTCGTGTTCAGCCTCAGCACGGGGGTGATCCACACCTACTACACGGTTGCGCTCGCGCCGGCGATCGCGGCGCTGGTCGCGATCGG
>JBKQJQ010000507.1:0-2595 GCA_052147875.1 Solirubrobacteraceae bacterium
CAAATTACTTTGCACGGTGTGTCACTTAATTTGGTGAATTGTGCGTCGTGACGGCATGCAAAGTCCCATGGCTAAAGCCATGATTCCTGGTTGGTGTGTTTCGTGGGCCTGGAAGGCCCACGCTTTCACCGGGGCCTAGAACCCGTATCATAAATCACTCGGCCGCGCACGGCGGGTCCCTCAGGGGTTAAAACCCCTTTATTATGAGGCGCTTTTCGGCACGGCTAAAGCCGTGCCCTGACGAAGGCCGTTTATGAGATGGCTTCTAGTGTTATGGGGAACGTCAGCGGCTAAAGCCGTCTCACGTACTTCCTGACCGACTTCCTGGCGCGAACCTTCGAGCACACCGTCTGGCGCGAACTCGGCCTGGACCGCCACCCGGAGCTGCGCGACGACTACTTCCGCAACTACACGCGAGTGATGTGGCTCGCGCAGCGGCCGACGCCGGCCACGCGGGCTCGCGCCGAGCGCGCTGCGGAGTGGCTCGGTCTGCCGCTCGACACCCGCGAGGTCGGTACCGGCGGTCTCGAGCGCGAGCTCGAGCGCCTGCTGGACTGATCCGGTAATTTTCAGCCCAACGCTGGAGGGGAAGTCAGATGGGGGCGACCGCGATCAGGCTGCGCAAAAACGCGAGCAAGCCATACCGCTCGTTTGACCCGCACGTGGTCGGCCGGCTCGAATGCCTGGCGTGGGTCAGCTACTACCGACGAGAGTGGTTGCGGTTCCTGCGCGCAGTGGTGCTCGTGACGCGCCATATGTTCGGCCTTCCGTGGCATGAGACCGTGCTGGGCGCGTGGCTGGTGCTGCGCGCGAACCAGCTCTGGGCGCCGCAGATCGACAACGATCCCGAGGGCGCGCGCCGAGCAATGGAGCGCTTCTACCGGCTCCTGGCACGCCGACACGGCGAGAGCTTTGACCCGGCTCGGGCGGCGACGCTCGAGGTCGAGTGGTGGCACGTTCACCGTCAGCACCAGCGAAACGGCTCCGACCTGGATGAGCAGTCGCTGGTCGACGCGCTCGTCGCGTTGTACGCCTACGCCTACGGCGTCGATCAGTTCGCGGTGCGGCCGGCCGCCGAGCAGCGCGCGCTCGCGATGCGCTACTCGGATCGCTGGGTCAGCGAGGGCCGCGACCCCGCGAGCCCGTTGATCGGCGAGGAGCGGGCCGCGCTCGTGCGGTCGCACGCGGCGCTGCTGGCCGCCGTGCACGTCGGGTAGGTTCAGGGGCTGGGACATCGACGGGGAATACACCCGTCGATATCCATTCACCCTACGGATCGCCGCCGGTCGCCTCGTCGAGCAGCGTCGCGACGTCTACGACCCGCAACTGCTCGCCAGCGCTCTGGACGCCGTCGTCGAGCATCACCGTGCAGAACGGGCACGCGACCGCGAGCGTCTGGGCGCCGGTGCCGGCGGCCTCGCGCACGCGGTTCTCGTTGATTGGCTTGCCGCGCTCCTCCATCCACATGTGCGCGCCGCCCGCGCCGCAGCAGAACGTCCGCTTGCCGCTGCGCTCCATCTCGACCGGCTCACCGACAGCTGCCACCAGCTCGCGCGGCGGCGCCAGGACGTCGTTGTGCCGCGCCAGATAGCAGGAGTCGTGGTATGTGATGTTGAGCCGCCGGTCGCGCTGCGGCTCCAGGCGGCCCTCGGCGACCAGCCGCGCGAGCAGCTCCGAGTGGTGGATCACCTCGTAGCTGCCACCGAAGTCCGGGTACTCGTTGCCGAGCGTGTTGAAGCAGTGCGGACAGCCGGTGACGATCCTCGTCACGCCGGCCTCGTTGAGCGTCTCGACGTTCTGCTCAGCGTAGGCCTGGAAAACGTATTCGTTGCCCATCCGGCGCGCCGGGTCGCCGGTGCATGCCTCCCGCGGCCCGAGGATCGCGAAGTCAACGCCGGCCTTGTGCAGCAGCCGCGCGGTCGCTTCGCCGGTCCTGCGCGCACGCTCGTCGAACGATGTCGCGCAGCCGACCCAGTACAGGTACTCGGGCGGCGGGTCGCCGGGCTCGAGCACCCGCACGCCGAGCTCGGCAGCCCAATCGGCCCGCTCTGACTGCGCCTTGCCCCACGGGTTCGACGCGCGCTCGACATCGCGCAGCATCGGCTCGGCCTCGGACGGGAAGCTCGACTCGACCATCACCAGGTGGCGGCGCAGATCGACGATGTGATCGACGTGCTCGATCGAGACTGGGCATGCCTGCACGCAGGCGCCGCAGGTCACGCAATCCCAGACCGCCTCCTCGGGCACGGCTCCGGGCACCAGCGCCGCGAGCTCGGAGCCGTCGCCGCGGCCGCGGACGATCGAGCCACCGTCGCTGAACACCTGATCGCGCAGTCCCATGATCACCAGCTTGGGCGACAGGACCTTGCCGGTCGCAAACGCCGGGCAGGCGTCCTGGCAGCGACCGCACTCGGTGCACGAGAACGTGTCGAGCATCTGCTTCCAGGTCAGATCGGCGGCCGTTCCGGCGCCGAACCGGATCTCCTCCTCGGGGACATCGGGGTCGTCGAACCGCAACGGCTCCAGCCGCCCGCCGGCCCGGGTCCGCCCCCACCAGACGTTGAACGCGGCGCTGATGATGTGCAGGTGCTTGGA
>JBKQJQ010000508.1:0-2969 GCA_052147875.1 Solirubrobacteraceae bacterium
GTCTGCTCGCGCACGGCGCCTCGATGGCCGGTCGAACGAGCCTTTGGCTTGCTTTTCGTTCCCCGGCCGGCCGGGGTGAGCGCGGTTGGCGTCATGTCGGCGTGACCTCCAGCTTGCGGGCGGCGCGCAAGTGCGCTGACCTTGATCTCGGGTTGGCGGCGACCTCCCCGGGTGTCGGAGCGACCGCACGGCGGGTCAAGAGCTCGGCCTCGGGCTCGCGGCCGCAGACGCAGATCGGCAGCTCCGGCGGGCAGATGCAGCCCCGGGCGCGGTCGGCGAGGAACCGCTTGACGAGCCGGTCCTCGAGCGAATGGAACGAGATCGCCGCCAGCCGCCCGCCGGGAGCCAGCAGGTCCCAGGCTTCCGGCAGCGCGTGCTCGAGCTGCGCGAGCTCGTCATTGACCGCGATCCGCAGCGCCTGGAAGGTGCGGCGCGCGGGATGTCCGCCCGCGAACTGCGCCGGCACCGGGACCGCCGACTTGATCGCGTCGACCAGCTGCTGGGTCGAGACGAGGTCCTCGCGGCGCCTCGCGCGGGCGATCGCGCGCCCGATCTGGGACGAGTAGCGCTCCTCGCCGTACTCGCGGAACAGGCGCGCCAGCCGACGCTCGTCCCAGGTGTTGACGATCTCCTCGGCCGTCAGCTCCTGCTCCGGGTCCATCCGCATGTCGAGCGGCGCGTCGTAGGCGTACGAGAAGCCGCGCGACCAGGCGTCGACCTGCATCGACGACATCCCCAGGTCGAGATACACCATGTCGGCCTGCATCCGCTCCTCGCTCAGCTCGGCGAGCGCGCTCACAAAATCGGCGCGGATGAAGCGGGTGTGGCACGGGACCTCGGCTGCGAGCTCGGCGAACCGCTCCTCGGCGAGCGGATCGCGATCTATCCCGATCAGCGTGCCCGCCGGACCGATCCGGTCAGCGATCAGCCGCGCATGGCCGCCGCCCCCGACCGTGCAGTCGACCGCGGTCTCCCCCGGCCGCGGGTCGAGCATGTAGATCAGCTCGCCGGCGAGCACCGGGATATGCGTCTTGGTCATGTCAAGTAGTGTCGCCAAGGCTCGCTGCGATGTCGGGGATCCGGTTGGTGACCTGCTCGAGGTGCTCGCGGTAGCGCATGCGATCCCAGACCTCGACGCACTCCCCGGAGCCGGTCACGACGACCTCCTTGTCGAGGCCTGCGTAGCGCATCAGCTCGGGCGGAATCATCACGCGGTTGGCGTTGTCAAGCTCGAGGTCGAACGAGGTGTTGAAGAAGAAGCGCTTGAGCTCGCGCGCCTTCGGCGACGCGGGGTTCAGTCCGGCGAGGATCGAGCGCATGTAGTCCTCGTAGTCCTGGGGCGGCCAGATCGAGATCGCGCGCGGCGAGCCGGCCTCGATCTCGGGTGACGCGGCCAGCACGATGGTGCCTGCCAGCGACGCGCGGAACTTGGCGGGAATCGTCAGCCGGTGCTTGGCGTCGAGCGTGTGATCGAAGGTTCCGCGGAAGCTCAAGGGATCTCATGCCACTGGCAGAACTTTGGAACCCGGGTGGCTGGGTGGGAGGAGCCCTGCCACCCGGGTTCCGTATTTCGCGGCCCACAGTAACCCACTCTCTCCCACAATGCAACCCAATTCGCATCCTCCACCCCACAAACCGGTCATTTCGGTCCTCGGGGACGCGAAAACGCCACCGCCGCGGGCAAATTGGCGGTGGGAGACCGGCGCTAGAACATTCGTCGAGCGTGCACGGCACGCTGCAAACCGGCGATCTGGGACGCGGATTGCAGGCAGCGGCCGGTTCCGTCCGGGTGGTGTGCGTCGAGGTCGTGGGTCGTGGGAGATGACTCCCACGACCTGCCACTAGGCGGAGGCGACCGGGAGCTCGAGCACCAGTCGGGCACCGTGCTCGGCCGGCGCCGCGCTCAGCCGCCCGCCGTGGAGCGTTGCCCCGGCGGCCGTGATCGCCAGTCCGCGCCCACGCCGGCCGCGCCCGTGACGGGCTCGCCGAGCCAGCTGTTCGACCGCTGCCGGCAGCCCCGGCCCATCATCGACGACCTCGACGCAGACGCCGGCTGCGCAGGAGCGAGCCCGCACCTCGACCCGGGTACCGCCGTGCTCGATTGCGTTCGCGATCAGATTGGCGGTCGCCTGCCCGAGGCGCAGCGAGTCGCCGCGCACGCACGGCAACGATTCGCCACAGGCGAGCTCCAGCTCGACGCCCGCCTCGGCCGCGACCGGCCGCCAGGCGCGGACCGAGTCGCGCAGCAGCGCGCCGAGATCAACGGCCTCGATCTCGCGCGGAGCCTGGCGTGCCTCAGGCGCATGCGCGAGGTCGTCGAGCGCCAGCGTCGCGCGCCGCAGCTCGGAATCGATCGCCGCGAGCTGCGCAGCCGACAGCGCGCCGGCGCGCGAGCCGAGCTCGAGCCCGAGGCGCGCCGCCGTGATCGGTCCGCGGAGCTCGTGGCAGGCGCGTGCGACGGCCTCCATCCGCAGCTCGAGCGCGCGCTGCACGACGAACCAGACGACCGCGGCCGTGACCCAGCCTCCGCAGGCGGCCGCGAGGCTCATCCGTCGATCCCGCCGTCCACGAGCCGGTAGCCGTTGTCTGTAGGTCGCATTGGTTAGGTCCTTTCTTTGTTGGGTGGTTCTGTTGTGGACGGGCGTCCACGAGCGACGCTCGCGGGTCGTGGATGGACGCGCGGGCGGACGCGTATTTCGGTGCGTGGTTTGCGGCGGCGGGCCGGCGGTCAGGCCGGCGGCGATGCGCGTGGAGCGCTGCTGACCCGGAGCTCGCGGCGTAGCTGGAGGAGTTCGCCGTGGGCCACGCTGAGCGCGGCGTTGAGGGCAGCGAGCTCGTCGTGATGCTGCTTCTTGAGCGCCGTGAGCTGGGCGCTGAGGGCCCGCACGACGTTGCTGGTGGCGGGGCCGTCTGTGGCCGCGGGCCGAGGCCTGGGCGGCGGGCTGGCTTGTTGTTGAGCTCGGAGGTGC
>JBKQJQ010000509.1:0-2658 GCA_052147875.1 Solirubrobacteraceae bacterium
TTGTTGCCGTACGCAACCGACAGGTCCCGGACCCCCAGGATGACGCCTGAGTCGGCTGGGTCGCGTCGACTCGCCTGATCATGGACCCGCTCCGCTGGCCGGGGTCGCTCCGCTGGCCGGGGTCGGACCACGAAATGCTCGAGCACCGCGGCGGCGATCAGCTCCCCATCGCCACGGGCACCGTCGGCCGTCGCAGGCCGACCCTCCGTTCGGCCTCGCGCGAGCAGCTCGCCGGTGATGATCTCCGCGAGGGGCTCGAAGCACTCCTCCGACTGCCCATCCGGTCCGACCGGGTGACGGTCACGGTTGTCGCTCATGGGCCGGTCGTCGCTCATGTGCCCATTGTCGCCTCCTGAGAGTCGGACGACCTGGGCCGCGCCGTACCCACAATCGGCGAGGCACCTCTCGCCGCACGCGTCCGCCGGGCGAAGCCGGCCGACTACGAGACTGCGACGTTTGCGATCGATGCGACACCGCGAGATTTCGGTCTGAACGCCTCTGAGGGTGCTGCTGTTCGTGAACGGCGCCGTCTCGGCCTGTCGGCGCCTGACTGCCCCGTGTGGCCCGTTGCATCATTCTCCGCGGGCGCGGTGCGAAGTGCTCCTGCTGCTCGGGAGCAGCACGGTGCACCCCGGCTGCTGCATTGCCCATGCGGCAGGAAGCAGCACTGCGCCGATCGTTGGCCCCGCATGCTCGCGCTTCGTCTGATCTATCGCCAGCTCAACTCGACTATGTCCACGGGCTCGGCAACTCCCTTGAGGGCGAGCGATTGCGGTTCAGATGCCAGGTAGTTCCCGTCGGCGGCCGTCATCGTGGCCGCGGTAACGAGGATCTGCCCGGCGTCGCCTGCGGCCGCCACGCGGGCTGCCACGTGGATGCCTTGCCCAAAGAAGTCTCCTCCTCGCCGAGTTGCCTCCGCCGCGTGGATACCAATGCGGACCCGTGGCGCGAAGCCGTGTTCGCGTCGATGCTCCTCGAGCGTGCGGTGTAGGGCGATCGCGCAGTCCAGCGCCGCTCGTGGATCACCGAAGGCGATGAAGAATCCGTCTCCCTCGTGCTTGATCTCGCGCCCCTGGTGTGCGCTGAGGCGTTCCCGGACGGTGCGGTCGTGCCAGCTCAGCAGGCTGTCCCAGCCGTCGTCCCCGAGCAACTCCACCAGCCGCGTTGAGTCAACGATGTCGGTGAACATGAATGTCTGGATTTCGCGCACCCCGGGGACCATTCCGGCCAGCCGACGGTGGACTCGTTGCTCCTCTAGCGGGGCGCCTAGCTCGGCGAAAGTCGCCCGAGCGCCCTCCCATTCCTGCCGTGCGGCGGCCTTGTCTCCGGTCTCGGCGTAGGCCTGACCGAGCAGCGCCCGGGTCTGGGCGGCTTCGAACCGCGCACCCAGGTCGCACCACAAGCGCCACCCCTCGCGCAGGGCCAGGATCGCATCGCTGGGTTGTCCCTCGGCCAACGCCAGCGCACCGCGCGCAACCGATGCGCTGCCGAGGATCGCGGTCGTGTCGCATTGCGCGGCCGCTTCGTCCAACTCCGACAGCGCGGCGCGCGCGAGGCTGAGGTCACCGGCGGCGAGTGCGATCGTTACCTGGGCTGGTAGGAGCAACGCCCGGCTCTCCTGGGTGAAGGCGTCCCGGTCAGTCATGCGACGGTTAATCGCCGCCAGCGCGCCGGCGGGATCTGCCTCGTCCAGGCGCAACAGCGCCAACCCCGGCTGCGGATCGAACCCGACATCCAGGGCTCGCCGGAAAGCAATGTGGGCGCCTTCGAGGTCGCCCCTCCGCCGTCGGACTTCGCCAAGCTCGTGGTACGCCCACCCGGCCCAGCGCGGCGCCCAGCCGAGCAGCTCCTCGCAGGCGTCCCGTGCGTCGCGCTCGGCCTCGGCCAGCGATCCGCGCATACGAATGATCTCGGCGCGATGCAGACGGCAGAGACCGGGGAACCCGCTAACCGAATGGCGATCGCACCAGCGCAGCGACTCGCTGGTCCACTCCGACGCCCGCTGCCAATCGCCAATATTGCGACAAGCGAAGATCGTCGCGCAGTACACGGTGCCCGTGGTCGAGAGGTCGGTGGCACCGGTCATCGCCAACGCCGTAGCCTCATCGAGCAGCGGTGAACCCTCCCGCACCCGACCGGCCGTGATCAGCGCATGTCCCTGGTCGAGCAGGCCGAGCGCCTCCAGATCCGGATCGCCCAGGCGCCTGGCGAACTCGACGAGCTCGCGCGCCTGATCGAGCGCTCCCTCGACATCGTTGGCCATAAGAAGCAGACCGCGCTCCTTGATCCACAACAGCAAGCCCGTCTCGTGACAGTCCGGCTGTCCCTCGAGCAGCTTGACCGCCCGTGCAAGCCAGCCTCCCATTACGGCATCGTGGTTTCGCTGATAATGCTCCCGGGTGAGCGTGAGCGCCATGCGAGCGGCGCCTCGGCGGTCGCCATCGCGCTCGTAGCCGGCCTCAGCACGCTCGAGCAGCTCGAGCATCTCGTCGTAGCGCCGTGTCCAACGCGCGGCCTCGGACAGGCGCTCAAGATCCTCCGGAACTAGCCCCTGTTCTGCCTCAGCCGAGCTCAGCAGCTCGTAGGCGCGCTCCCACTGGCGAGCCAAGAATGCCTCCCGGCCGGCGGGCAACGGATCTTGGGACACGGCGCTCATCC
>JBKQJQ010000510.1:0-3602 GCA_052147875.1 Solirubrobacteraceae bacterium
CCCCAGGCTGCAGGTGTCGTCAGGACCGGGTGGGGCGACCTGCACCATCGCGACGTCGAGCGGGATCTGCCCGCTCTCAAACAGGCGGGGGACGTCAGCGAGCGAGAGCGGCAGATACTCCACGCTATGACCCGATTCGCGCAGGCTGAGCTCGTCGCTCCCGACGTAAAACACGCGATGCCGATAGCTGGTCTGCGGCGGGTCACTGGCGGCGACCCGGCTGGTGAGGAAATGCACCAGCGTCACCCCCGGCCTCTTCGCCTGCTCCAAGGCCTCCACGAGGCTGTGCGGAGTAGCGCACGCGCTCCCGATAAACACCTGGTCGCCAGGCCGGATGGCAGACACAGCCTCCGTGGCCGAAACCTGACGATCACGCCAGTCGCGTGCTCCCTCGACGGTCATCCAGGCCTGCAAGCCTACTGCGGCCGCCAAGCGGCTACGGGACAGCTGGAAGGCCGGATCCGAGCCATCCTCAACGCACCGCCCGCCTCCTTGCCAACAGCGCTGCCGACGGGCCGCCGCACCATAGCGACCCCGCGGCGAGCCAACGCATGTCACGAAGCCGTCGCGGTCGTGCGAATTGGGGCCCAACCACAAATGGGCAGTGCGGCTGGAGACTGCCGTCACGGCACGTTCGCGGTGTCAAGCGGCGCGCGTATCGCCAGCGAGCCGCCGCGGCAACGATCGACGAGCAGCGTGCTCAAGCGCGGCCAGGTTGAGCACGATCATGGCCAGCACGATGCGCGGTCGCCTGTAGCCCGATCCGACACTCTGCGGTGACCACGGCCAGAGAGGCAGGTATCGTCGAACGGATGGCGATGCTCGGGGTTAGTCGTGAGGTGCTAGCGGGCATGCTCCGCCAGCACGGCGAGGATGACTTGGCAGAGCGTGCGCTGGCATTGTCAGATGACGAGTTAGCTCGGATCGGGACGCTCGGCGCGTACTACGCCTTCTCTGAGGACGCAATGGCGCTTGGAGGCAGCATGGGCGGTGCGAGAGCGTTGTCGCTGGCCACGAACGACGTGCTTGAGAACACGGGGCGCGATCTGCGCTGGAGCCGCACTGAGTGGGAACGTGAGGGAAGCTCATTCGACCGGTTTGCAGACGGCGACGTCGTCCGGGACAGAGAGCTTCGGCGTCATGCCGCTGAGCAGCAGATACCGGCTGACGAGAGCAAGCGAACGCTTGACACTGTTGATCCTCCGGCGTGGGGTCCTGCACCGCCGGACGCCACGCCTCTGATCAAGCGGTGTCATCAGTTGCGGACCAAACCGCTGAGAGACTTCATGGTCGACGACCTACGCATCATGATCGGGCAGCAGGTCGCTCTAAATCGTCTTGTCCCTCTCGCGCTCGACAGACTGCGACGGGACCCGTTGGTGGAAGGCGATTACTACCCCGGAAACCTGCTGGACAGCGTGCTTCGCGTGGACACCACTTTCTGGGAATGGTCGCCAGACCTAATGGTTGAGATGCGCAAACTGGCCGAGTGCGTTCGCGAACGAATGGAGCTACACCGAGAATTGCGCGAGCTCATCAAAACATTCATACAAGACCATCCAGCCCGACCGGTCATCGACCCGATCTAGATCATCCACCCTGCCGCTTAGATCGAGCATCGGCACTCTCGTAGTTCAGCCGGTGGCGTCTCTTTGCTGCTGTAAATTCGCCGCGGGTTAGGTTCCCGGTGATGGTCAGTCTAGGCGGCTGTCACCTCCTCGGGCAGGGGTTGCTCGGTGCCGTGGTATCTCGCTCGTTTGAGGTGTTGGCGGTCGAGCGCGGTGAAGTGGATGCCGTTGGTCTGGTGGGTGATGAGCAGGTCGAGCACGGCCCAGACGAGTGTCAGGCAGCTGGTCTCGCCGGGGAAGCGGCCCATCACCTTGGTGCGGCGTTTGACTTCGCCGAGCGAGCGCTCGAGCAGGTTCGTTGACCGCCATCTGCGGCGGTGGCGGACTGGGTAGCGCAGGTGCACCACGAGCGCGTCGAGGTCATCGGCGAGGCAGCGGGCGGCGGCGGTGAACCCGCCCTTGTCGAGGTCGTCGACCAGCGCCTGCAGTCGCTGCTTGGCGTCGGTCTCTGAGATCGCCTCATCGAGCGCCTGCCAGTAGGCGTGCTTGACGCGCTCGCGCTCGCGGTCGGGGACTTTGGCGTAGAGGTTGCGCGCGCGGTGAACACAGCAGCGTTGGCGGTCTGACGCCGGCCAGCACTGCTCGATCGCCTTGACCAGGCCGGGGGCGCCGTCGGCGACGATCAGCATCGGTGCCCCAAGTCCACGCGAGATGAGATCGCGGCCGAGGGTCTGCCAGTCCTCGAAGGACTCGCGCATCCCGAGCGCCACTGAGAGCAGCACGCGTTCGCCTTCTTCGGTGAACCCCCACGCGACCTGGACGCCCTCTTTCGGCCCGTCCGGTCTGACAGCGATGAACGTCGCGTCGAGAAACAGCGCGACCAGCCGGATCTCGTATAGGTCGCGTCGCTTGAACGCGGCAAAGCGTTCCTTGAGCTCCTCACACATCCTCGAGGCCGTCGCCTTCGACAGCTTCCCCAGCCCCGCCTCCTCGCACAGCGACTCGACATCGCGCATCGACAGGCCGCGCACGAACGCGCCGATCACCAACGCCTTCAAAGGCTCGGTTCTCAACAGCTTCGGGGTCCGGGGGAACAGCTTGGACGCGAACGTCTCCGCCGCCTGGCGGACCTGCGGGATCTCGATCCCGAGCTCCCCCTCCGCGGTCTGCACTCTCCGCGGGCGAAACCCGTTCCGCAACCCGCCATCTTCCTCGCCACGCTCATCGCGCTGATCGGGCGACCGGCGCTCGTACCGGGCGCGGCCCAACCACGCGTCGAACTCATCCTCGACAGCCCGCTGGATGATCAACCGGGCGCCCAGCTTCGCCAGCTCCGACAACGACTCGCGCGGGTTCTCACCAACCCCCACGCTCAACATGTGCTCGATCCGAGCTTCTATCTCCGCCGACGGCGGTACGGTACGTCTCACGGCGTAGGCCTCCTTCATCGTCTTTGCAGGACCTGAGGGAACCTACGCCGTTCCTCTGACGGCACCGCCGCTATTTACAGCACTTCTGAGACGCGACCCACGATCGCGCGCACTTCCACGCGGCGGCCAGCATGACGATTGTCTGGCGCGTCGTGTACGAGGTTCGGTGAGAGGCGCGCGTGTTGATGTCAGCCCAGGCCGCCAACTGGGCTGGGAATCGTGATCCCGACGTGTGCGCAGGCGTTTAGAGCCCTGACAACCGCTGGCGCATCGTTGTTCCAGCCGGGAGGGAGGTAAGGCTCGCCGAACGTGCCGGGGCCGACCGTCGTCGGGTCGGGGAAGTTCGGCACGCCGTGGGTGCGGATGCACCGGGCCTTGGCGATCATTTGTTGCTTCTGCTCGCCTGTGAATGGCGAGGGCCGCCTGGAGCCACCGGGCTGCAGCTTGGCGCACGCGGTCTGCGCGGCAATGAACGCGGGAGAACCGGTGTTGATGCCGGAAGCTCGCAAGGGGAACCGCCATCCGAGGGGTCTGGGAAGTTAGAGACCCCGTGCGAACGCATGCAGTCGGCGTAACTAACGTCCTGCGCATAACTATTCGAGGC
>JBKQJQ010000511.1:0-4069 GCA_052147875.1 Solirubrobacteraceae bacterium
CCTGCCGACGATGGAGGGCCGGGTGCCGACGTTCCTGGTCAACGTCGAGGGCGTGCCGGCGGCCGACGTGGCCGCACAGCTGGCGGTCAAGGAGATCGGCGTCTGGGCCCACGACTCGTGGTACTCATTGAACCTGTACAAGCGGCTGGGCTACGAGCATGACGCGATCAGGATCGGGTTCATCCATTACAACACCGCCGACGAGGTCGATCGGCTGCTCGAAGGCCTCAGCCGCGCGCACGACGCGTAGGTAGGGGACGATCACTCCCCCGACCCGCGGACCGCCGCCGTGATGACCACCCCCGAGTTCATCGACGCGGCGCTGCGGCTCGGCGAGCACGAGCGGGCCCAGCTCGCGCTGAAGCGGTTTGAAGCCTGGGCACCGGTCAGCCGCAGCCCGCTCGCCGACGGGATGCTCGTTCGCTGCCAGGCGGTCTTGGCGACCGACGCCGAGGAGGCTGAGCACCTGTTTGGGCGGGCGCTGAGTCTCCACGACCTGCGTATGCAGCCCTATGACCGGGCCCGGACACAACTTGCCTACGGTGAACGGCTGCGCCGCGACCGCCGCCGCGTCGAGGCGCGAACCCAGCTCCGTGCCGCGCTCGACACATTTGAGGGTCTCGGCCAGGTCCTGTGGGCTGCTCGCGCTCGCGACGAGCTGCGCGCGACCGGCGAAACAGCGCGAAAACGTGACCCGAGCACGATCGACTCGCTCACGCCGCAGGAGCTCCGGGTCGCTCGGCTGGTCGCCGCAGGCGCCAGCAACAAGAGTGTCGCCGAGCAGTTGTTCTTGAGTCGGAGGACCGTCGAGTACCACCTCGGGAAGGTGTTCGTCAAGCTCGGTGTCAGCTCCCGGTTGGAGCTGGCTCGGGTTCCGCTTGACGCGGTGCGCGCCACGCAGCACCCGTAGCCCGACCGGTAGTCCTACAGAAGCGACCGGTCACGAGCCGGTCCTACGATCGCCCGCTGTGGCGATCACCGCAGACGAGACCGCGACGCCCCTCGGACGGCCGCTGGAGATCTACAAGCCCGCGGAGGTGATCGGCCATTCGCGGCATCTGACGTTGCTGCAGTCGCCCGCTTCGGTTGGCGAGGTCACCGCGTTCTACATCTCCGAGCTCGAGCGCCAGGGCTGGCTGACCAGGTCGCGCGTGATCGGCCACGCAAGCGCGATGCTCGTCGCCCGGCACGGAGCGCACGGCGCCACGATTTCGATCAACCACACGGGGACCGGCACGGCCGTCGCCATCGCCAGCTACTGAGCGAGGCAGCAACACCCGCCAAAGGAGGGGACCGGTCGAGCAGAGACTCGGGTAGTGGGCTGGCGTTGGCGCGAGTCAGCGGTCTCACTCGGCCGGCTGCTCGCGCTCGGCGTCGAACACCTCGGTCAGGCGCGTCCGCACCTCCCACAGCTTCGGCAGCTGGCGCTGGGTGATCAGCTTGCCCAGGACCGCGACCGGCGTGCCGGCGATCCCGATGCTCTCCTCTCCGATCGCCCGCGCGACGACCGAGTAGTGGCGAAAGCGCCACAGCCGCAGCCGTTCGTCGTAGTCGGTCAGCGCCTCGGCGAGCTCGTGCAGCGGCTCGACGTCGCTGCGGCGCCGATACAGATCCGTCAGCGGCACGCCGGTGCGCTCGAGCGCGCGGTCAAACGCCGCGCCAAGCGCCGGCGTCAGGTGCGCGAGGTTGCGAAAGCCGGGTGAATCGAAGCCGCTGCCGTGGCCGAGCGCGGTACGGACTTGGTGGTAGTCCCAGGGATCGAGCAGATCGAGCATGTCCAGGGCGCTCGTCACCTGGTGCAGGCACAGCACCACCCGCCGCATCAGGCGGGTCGCCGCCAGCGGCTCGTCAGCGTCGATCAGCCGCGTTGCCTGGAGCAGCTCTGAGCCTGCGAACTTGAGCCAGATCTCAGACGACTGGTGAACGGTCTGGAACAGGAGCTCGTCGCGGTGCACGCGCTCCTCGGCCGGCTTCTGGAGCGACAGCAGTTCGTCGGTGCGCAGATACCGCTCATAGTCGGTGGCGCCCGGTCCGGGGAGGACTGGGGCCGTGTCGTCATCGCTCATCGCTCACCTCCGCGCTACCGGGGCGCAGTCAGGATCTCGGCCAACGTTCCCAGGTTGATGTTCCCACCTGAGACGATGCAGACGACCTTCCCGCCGCCGGCCTCGCCCGCCAGCGCAACGGCAGTCGCGAGCGCCCCCGCCCCCTCGGCTATCACCCGTACCCGCTCGGCCAGCGTCCGCACGGCGGCCTCCGTCCGCTCGGTCGGAACCGAGAACCCCGCGTCCACGACCTCCTGCAGCCGCGGCCACATGTCATCGAGCACCCGGCGGCTACCTGAGCCGTCGACGAACGAGACCTGGTAGTCGACGTCCGTCGGTTCGCCCGCGGCGAGCGCCGCGTGCAGCGCGGCGCCGGTCGCCGGCTCAGCCGTGTAGATCTTCGCCTGCGGCCGCAGCGCCTTGATCGCGCTCGCGATCCCGACCGTCAGCCCTCCGCCTCCGACCGGGATCACGACCGCATCGACGTCGGGCAGATCCTCGACGATCTCCAGCCCGATCGTGCCGTTTCCGGCCATCACCCCCTCGTCGGCGACCGGGTGCACGAACAGGCCCTCGAGGCCCTCGATCCGACCGGTGACGATCGCCTGCCACCAGTCGTCGTAGGGCACCTTGAGCACGCGGCCGCCGAGGCGTTCGATCGCGGCCAATTTGGTCTCGGGCGCGTGCTCGGGGACTGCAATCGTCGCGGTCAGGCCGAGCTCGCGAGCGACCCAGGCGACGCCCTGCGCCATGTTCCCGGCGCTCGCGGTCAGCAGGCCGCGCTCGCGCAGCGCCGGGGCAGCTTTGCGAACCGCGTTGGTCGCGCCGCGGATCTTGAACGAGTTGATCGGTTGCAGCGTCTCCAGCTTGAGGTAGATCTCCGCCGGAGCGTCGTCGAGCGGCAGGCGGATCAGCGGGGTCCGGACCGCGACGTCGGCGATCCGGTCGCGTGCCGCCTCGATCTCCGACAGCTCGATCACAGCTCGACCTCGGTCCCGACGCCGTTCCGGCGCGCGTTGGCGACCGCCAGCTGCGCCGCTGCGAGGTCCTCGACCGCGACCCCCAGCGAGCGGAACAGCGTCAGCTCGCTGTCGTCACGTCTACCTGGGCGCAGACCCGCAAAGATCTCACCCAGCTCGGCCCGCACGTGGTCCTCGCCGGCGATCGCGCCCTGCTCGATCGCGAGCATGAACTCGCCCGCCTCGTTGCGCAGCGACTCGCGGCTGTCGCAGAACAGCGCCGACGCCGCCACCGTCTCGACGTCGATCTCGCGCGCGCTGGGGCTGCTGGCGCCGACGGCGTTGACGTGCGCGC
Organism: Solirubrobacteraceae bacterium; assembly: GCA_052147875.1. Classification (GTDB taxonomy): domain Bacteria; phylum Actinomycetota; class Thermoleophilia; order Solirubrobacterales; family Solirubrobacteraceae; genus Palsa-465. Next base: position 3,360 of record JBKQJQ010000511.1, read on the forward strand.
CCGGCGACAGCCACTCGCGCGACAGCACCGGCTCGCGGGAGCTGGTCGCCACGACGACGACGTCGGCCCCCTCGACCGCCTCGCGCGCGCTGCCGGCGACCGTGACGCCGAGCGCCTGCGCGTGAGCGGCGGTCGGAGCGTAGACGCGGATCTGCGCCCAGTCGCGCACGCCTTCGAATGCGCGGATGTGAGCCCGACCCTGAACGCCCGCGCCGAGGATCGCCAGCACGCGCGCGTCCTCGCGTGCCAGCGCTCGCGTGGCGGCCGCCGTCACCGCGGCAGTGCGGATCTCGGTCACCGCCGAGGCGTCGAGGACCGCGGTTGGGATCCCGGTCTCGTGATCGAACAGCATCACGAGGCCCTGATGGGCGTCGAGACCGCGGGCGGGATTCGACCGCCAGACACGAAGCCGCCGGCACTTGGGCTGGGGCGTTCCGGCGAAATCAGGGTCGAATTCGGCCGTGAGCTTCATCGGAGAGCTCCTACCTTTCGCAAGACGACAATCGGGCAGCCACCGCAACCATCAACGAAAAAAAAACGTGGCTTCGCCATCAACATCAACGTGCGAGATCTCGCATTCTTAGAGCGTGTCTGCGATTTCAACGAGCGGCACGATCCAACAACCTAGGGAAGCCAACGCGACGGCTGAGCCGTCCCTCTCCCTGGGCGGTCGAAAACTTGCGATCGAACGAACGATAGTTTCCCCCCGC
>JBKQJQ010000512.1:0-8802 GCA_052147875.1 Solirubrobacteraceae bacterium
ACCAGCTCGTCGAGCATCCGCCGGACCTCCGACTCGCGGCGCTCGCTGACCGCCGCAAGCGCGGCGGGCGTGAACGAGATCCCGAGCACCGCCGCGTCCTGGAGCAGCGATCGCTCCGCCGGCCCGAGGTTGTCGAGGCGCGCGGCGACCAGGGCCTGAAGGGTTTCCGGGACCTCGAGGGCATCGATCGTTCCGGAAATTACGTACCGGTTGCCTTCCTGGGTCAGCAGGCCGCGGTCGAGCAGCATCCGGACCGTCTCGACCGCATACAGCGGCACGCCTTCGGCCCGCTCCAGGATCCGCTGCGTCAGATCGGCCGAAAGCCCCGGTACCAACCCATCGAGCAACGCCAGCATCGCCTCCGGTGGGAGGGGCGCGAGCCGCATCGAGGTGCCCCAGTTCGGACGGCGTGCCTCGAGCTCCGAGCGCCCGAGCGCGAGAATGAATATCGGGTGCTCGGCCGACCACTCGAGCAGGTAGTCGATGAAATCGAGCAGTCCTGAGTCGGCCCACTGCAGGTCCTCGAAAGCCATGATCACCGGCTGCGCGTCGGCCATCCGCTCGAAGAACAGGCGCCAGCCGCTGAACAGGTCGGCCGCCTCGTTGCCGCCGCGCTGATCGAACCCCAGCAGTTGCGCGAGGCGAGGCTCGATCAGCCGCCGCTCGCGCTCGTCGGCCACGAACCGCTCGATTGTCGCCTGCAGCTTCTCTCTCGCGCCCTGCTCTTCGTCTTCCTCCGCGATGCCAGACCGTGCCCGGACCATCTCTGCCAGCGCCCAATAGGAGACGCCTTCGCCATAGGCAAGGCAGCGGCCTTGATGCCACCAGCGGCCCGCCTCGATTCCGTCGACGTACTTGAAGAACTCCCACAGCAGCCGCGACTTGCCGGTTCCCGCGTCGCCGGTGACCGTCACCAAACGCGCAGTCTTGTTGTCGACCGTGTCCTCGGCGACGGCGACGATCGTCTCGAGCTCGTGGTCGCGGCCGACGAACGGGGCTTCCAGACCGGCGCTCCGGCGCGCACCGCCGACGCCGGCCACGACCCGAACTGCTTTGAACGCATGGACCGGCTGTTCGCGGCCCTTGACCGCGTGCATGCCGGCGTCCTCGTAGTCGATCGCAGCCTCCGATGCCCGCCGGGTGACGTCGTCTACGAGCACGGTCCCGGACGCGGCCACAGACTGCAGGCGCGACGCGGTGTTGACCGTGTCGCCGAGCACCATCCCTTCGCCCTCGGCACCCAGCTCGACCGCCGCGTTTCCGGTCAGCACCCCGGCGCGGACCCGCAGCTCCGGCATCCCGACCTCCTCGCCGAGCGCGGTCACCGCCTGGGTCAACGCCAGCGCGGCGCGGACGGCGCGTTCGGCGTCGTCCTCGCGTGCGACCGGCGTGCCCCAGACCGCCATCACGGCGTCGCCGATGAACTTCTCGACCGTGCCGCCGTAGCGCTCGATCAGTGTCCGGCAGCGGTCGAAGTAGCGGCTCAGCAGGTCACGGACCTCTTCCGGATCGCGATGCTCAGACAGCGTCGTGAACCCCACAAGATCCGCGAACAACACAGAAACAAGCCGCCGCTCGGAAACGCCGACTGAAGCAGTGCCGACCGGAGCCGCCAGACCCTCAGCAAGCGGGTTGCCACAGGTCCCACAGAACCGGTTCTCGGGCGGGTTCTCCGTCCCACAGGACGGGCAGGCGTGCGTCAACGGGGACCCGCACTGGCCGCAGAAGCGCTGGCCGGGCGACGACTCGGCGCCGCAGTTGCCGCAGACGATCACGCGGTCACCTCGCTTGCCAACGATCTGGCCCGGGTCAGCCAGGGGACGGCGCCCAGCGCCTCAAAGGTTGCCGCCGCCTCGTCCCGGATCGCGCGCCCGTCCGGCGTGTCGCCGAGCAGCTCGGCGTAATAGAGCTGTGCGCGCGCGAGGTGGAACGGCGTCGACAGCTCGCGGAACAGGTCGATCGCGCGTCTGAACCACTGCGCCGCGGCGGTTGGGTCGCCGCCCACAAACGCGAGGTGGGCGCGAGCCCGCGTGGCTTCGGCATCGAGCAACGGGATCAGCTGCACGGGCTGCAGCTCGTCGACCCGCGCCAGCAGCTGCGCGATGACGTCCGGTTCGTTGGCTGCCAGCGCGCACTCGACCGCCTCGCCGAACTCGAGCGGGGTGTGGGAGAAGCTGCTGGCAATCGTCGCCAGCGAGGCGTCGCGTGCATCGGCGAGCGCGGCTGTCGGCTCACCGGCCTCACGCCGGATCATCGCCCGGCACGCCTTGGCAACCAACGCGGTCTCGGCCCACTCGCTTTCATGCTCGAGCGTCGGCAGCAGCGCATCGATCGCCGCGCGGTCGCCCCTAGGAACGAGCACGAACGGCAGGTGAGCCCCAGCCTGCAATGCCCATAGATCGTCGGTCCTCGCTCTCAGCGCGGTGGCACGGGCGATCGCCTCGTCCCAGCGGCCGAGCGCGATCTGGGGAAGGATCCCCTGCGCGGTCAGCTGGCGCTCACCCTGGCGGTCGCCGCGGCGGCGCGCGAGTGTCAGGCCACGCTCAAGCAGGTGCTCGGCCTCGGCGAACCGCGCCTCGGCCATCATCGCGTCAGCGAGGTTGAAGAATCCGCGGATCGCCTCGTTGCCGAGGTCCTGATCCACGGCCAGTTCGACCGCGTAAGACAGCAGCGCGTTGGACTCCGCCGGCCGCCCCCGCTCCGCGAGCAGATTTGCCTTCGTATTCAGGGCGTTGACGAGCACCCTGCCGAGGCGCTTGCCCTCCGCTATCGGCAGCGCGGCCTCGGCGAGGCGCATCGCGTTCTCGTGATCCCCGCCCATGAACGCCAGCCGCGACCAGTAGACAGCCACTTCGGCGAATGCCTCGTCGTCGCTGCCGTCGTCCAGCGCCGCGTACGCGCGGGCGAGACGGGCCTCCGCGTCCTCACGATGACCCATTTGCAGCAGTGCGTTGCCGACCAGGGCCTCAACGCGTGCCGCCTCTCGCTCAAGGCCTGCCCTCTGCAGAACCTCGGCCGCCGCCTCCAACAGCCGCACCGAGTCCTGCAGCTCCCCGGCCGCCATCGCGGCGTTACCCGCCTCGCGCAGCAGTCGCCCCTGCGCCTCGGGTTCGCGAGCAAGCTCCGCCGCATGCTCGAAGTGCCGGCGTGCCTCGGGGCCGAGCGCCAGCGAGATCGCACGGTTGCCGGCCTCCTCGAGCGTCTGGCACGCCAGCGCCCGGATCGCCTCGGCGTCGTCCGCCTCGGGATCGGCTTCGACGGCGTCTAGGTAGTGGCTCGCGAGCACCTCCGCGATGTCACCCGCCTCCTCGCCCCACGCTTGCTGCAGGTGCTCGGCGACCGCCAGATGCTTTGCCTTGCGGTCGCGGCGCGACAGCGTGCTGAGCGCGACCGTCCGAAGCAGGCCCTGGAGAAACGAATACTGGCCCAGCTCGGCTGAGCGGACGTCGTCCGTGTAGGCGAGCAGCTGCTTTGCGACGAGGCCGTCGAGAATCTGCTTGACATCCCCATCGGTGCGGCCGCAGACGGCGATCAGCGCCGCCGGGGTAAACGACTGCCCGATCACGGCGGCGTCCTGCAGCAGCGCCCGTTCCGATGGATCGAGGTTGTCCAGTCTCGCCGCGACGAGCGCCTGCAGCGTTTCCGGAACCTCGAGGTCGGCGACCTCGCCGGTCAGCACGTAGCGAGTGCCCTCCTGCGACAGCAGCCCACGGTCGAGCAGCATCCTCACGGTCTCGACCGCATACAGCGGCACGCCCTCGGCGCGGTCGAGGATCTGCTGTGTCAATGACTCGGGCAGTCCGGGGACCAGCCCGTCGAGCAGGCTCGTCATCGAGGAGCGCTCGAGCGGCTCGAGCGCGAACGTCGCAGTCCACCCCGGCCGCGCCGTCAGCAGCTCCGGTCGGCCCAGCGCGAGGATGAAGATCGGATGCTCGGCCGACCATTCGAGCAGGTAGTCGATGAAGTCCAGGAGGCCCGAATCGGCCCACTGCAGATCCTCGAACACCATCACGACCGGCTCGTCGGTGGCGATCCGTTCGAAGAACAGCCGCCAGCCTGAGAACAGGTCCGCGCGGTCCGTGGCGGTCCGCTGCTCGAGCCCCAGCAGATGCGCGAGCCGCGGCTCGACCAGCCGTTGCTCCCGTCCATCGGGCACGTACTCCTCGACCGCGGCATGCAGCTTCTCGCGCGCGGTCCCCGGCTCCTCCTCCTCGACGATCCCGGCGCGTGAGCGGACCATCTCCGCCAACGCCCAGTAGGAGACGCCCTCGCCGTACGCGAGGCAACGCCCCTGGTGCCAGCGGATCAGTTTCTGTACGCCATCGGTGTACTTGAAGAACTCCCACAGCAGCCGCGACTTGCCGACGCCCGCATCACCGGTCACGGTCACCAGCCGCGCGTGTCGTTGCGATGCGCTCTCCTCGAACGACTCGATCACGCCGGTCAGCTCGCGCTCGCGGCCGACGAACGGCGCCTCGAGGCCGGCGCTTCGGCGGCGGCCGCCGGCGCCGGCCACGACTCGCAGCGCCGTCCACGCGCGCACCGGCTGCTCGCGGCCCTTGACCACGTGCTCGCCGGCGTCCTCATAGACGATCGATGCCTCTGAGGCGCGCCGCGTGACGTCGTCGACGAGCACAGTTCCCGGCACCGCGATCGACTGCAACCGCGACGCGGTGTTGACGGTATCGCCCAGCACCATGCCCTCGCCCTCGGCACCCAGCTCGACCGCCGCATTGCCGGTCAGCACCCCGGCCCGGACCTGCAGGTCCGGCATCCCGGCTTCGTCGCCGAGCAACGCGACGGCGCTCGTCAACGCGAGCGCGGCCCGGACCGCACGTTCGGCGTCGTCCTCGCGCGCGACCGGCGTTCCCCAGACTGCCATCACCGCATCGCCGATGAACTTCTCCACCGTGCCGCCATAGCGCTCGATCAGCGACCGACAGCGGTCGAAGTAGCGGCTCAGCAGGTCGCGGACCTCCTCAGGATCTCTGTGCTCTGACAGCGTCGTGAACCCGACCAGGTCGGCGAACAGGACTGACACCAGGCGCCGCTCGGAAACCGCAGACGGCACGACCACATTCGCCGGCACTGGGGCACCCGTGATCGACGTACCGCACTGCAGACAGAACCGCGCGCCGGGGACGATCGGTTCGCCGCAGTTCGGGCACGACTGGATCGTCGAGACCCCGCAGTGGATGCAGAACCTCCCGGCGGCGGGTGTCATTTCGCCGCAGGCCGTGCAGCGGATCTCGGCCGTCGCGCTCACACGATCACCTCGTGCACCGCCGCCACCGCGTCATGCGACGGCCTCGAATTCCTTATCGACCTGCTCGAGCCACCGGTTGGCGCCCAGCTGCTCGTAGATCGATCGCGCCTCGCTGAGCGCCCCGCGATCGTCGCGCCGGCGGGCACGCTCCAGCAGCGCACGAGCGAGCTGCGGCTTCGCGCCGACGTTGCGCAACAGCGTCTCGGCTTCGACCTCCGCCTGTAGGGCGGCCTCCTCGTCGCCGTGCCGGTGCGCGAGCTCGGCGGCCAGCCGTGCCGCCCCGGCCCTCCGCAGTGGCGTCGTTCGCGCCGGCTTGAGCGCGTTCAGATACGCCTGACGCTCCTCCATGAGCTGATCGTCGCCATCCGCGATCGCCGCGTCGATGCTTAGCTCGACCAGCTTGTCGATGTACTCGGCCGCCAGCGTCGGCAAAACGATCAGCTCGCCGGCCACCTTTTGAACCGTGGCGCTGTCGCCGCGCTCGAGCGCCGCCTGGGCGATCGCGATGCCGGCGGACGCCCGGTGGTCGACGACCTCCGCGTCGCGCCGCTCCTCGGCCATCGACAGGCACCGCGCCAACATCTCGTCGTCGCCACGGGCAACGGCCAGTTCCGAGAGGAACGCCGCGCCCGCCATCGCGTCGACGTCGATCTCCCCCTGCAGCAGCGCATTGCTCAGGGCGGCCGCCTCGGTCCATCGCCCCAGCATCACGAGCGGAGCGATCTGCTGCCCCAGCAGCGCGCGCTCCCACTGACGGTCGCCCCGCTCGCGCGCCAGCGCCAGCCCGGCGGCGACCTCATCGACGGCATCTGCCAGCCGTCCCTGCTCGATCGAGATCGCCGCGATGTTGAACCGGGCCCGCAGGGCGGTATTGGGAAGATCGTGGAGCTCGGCCAGCGAAAGCGCGTGACGAAGCACGCCGTAGCCCTCCTGGTTGCGGTGCGACAGGACCAGGTAAACCGCGCGGCTTACCAGAACCGAGGCCAGCGGCGCCCACGCCTGCTCATCTTCCAGCACGGTCAGCGCCTCCTCGATCAACGGCCCGGCGTCGTCGATCATCCCCGCGAACACCTGTGTGACGCCAAGCTCGGCGAGCGCCTCGGCACGGGTGACCGGATCGGTCCCGGCGACGTCGGGGGGACGGAAGCGATCCAGCAGCTCGCGCACCTCGTCGGCGCGACCCTGATGCCGCAGCATGCTGGCAAGTGCGACCGCGGCCGGACCGCCGAGCGAGGTGCCGCTGCGCTCATGGAGCGCGATCGCCTCACGCAGCCGTTCCTCGGCGGCCTGCTGGTCGCCGCTCACCCGCAGCGCACGCCCGGCCTCCTCCAGGAGCCCGGCCCGTTGTAGGTCGCTGTCGGCGAGCTCCGCCGCGTGCTGGAGGTAGCGCTGGGCCTCGGGACCGAGCGCCAGGGACGCCGCCGCCCGGCCCGCGCCCGCCAGCGTCTCACACGCCCTGGCGCGTAGGTCGGCAGTGTCCTCGGCCTCAGGGTCGGCACGGATCGCCTCCAGATAGTGAGACGCGAGCACCTCGGCGATGTCGCGCGCCTCTCCTGGCCAGCTGTCGCGCAGATGCTCGGCGGCCGCCAGATGGCGCGCCTTGCGGGCGCGACGCGAGAGCGTTCCGTAGGCGACCGTCCGCAGCAGGGCTTGGAGGAATACGTACTGGCCGCGCTCCGGCGAGCGCTGGTCGTCATCGCGAGCTAGGACCTGTTTGGCGACCAGGCGGTCGAGGATCATCGCGACCTCGGTCTCCGGCCGCTCGCTGAGTGCGGCCGCGGCAGAGGCGGTGAACGATTGGCCGAGCACCGACACGTCCTGCACGAGCGAGCGCTCGCCCTGGTCGAGGTTGTCAAGCCGCGAGGCGACCAGCGCCTGCAGGGTCTCGGGAACCTCGAGGTCGGTGACGTCGCCGGTCACGACGTAGCGTGCCCCTTCCTGGACCAGCAGGCCGCGGTCCTGGAGCATCCGGATCGTCTCGACGACGTACAGTGGGATGCCCTCGGCGCGTTGGCCGATCTCGCTGCGCAGGTCATCGGGAAGCCCGGGAGCGAGGCCCTCGAGGATCAGCTCGACGCTGCTTGCCGCGAGCGGCGCGAGCACCAGCGGGTCCCAGCTCGGGCGGCGATCGCGGAGCTCCATCCGGCCTAGCGCCAGCACGAAGATCGGATAGTCGGCCGACCACTCGAGCAGGTAGTCGATGAAGTCCAAAAGCCCGCTGTCGGCCCACTGCAGATCCTCGAACGCCAGCACGACCGGCTCGGTCTCGGCGATCCGCTCGAAGAACAGGCGCCAGCCAGAGAACAGGTCGGCGCGGTCGGCGTCCGGGCGCTCCTCGAGGCGCAGCAGGTGAGCGAGCCGTGGCTCGACCAGACGGCGCTCACGCTCTTCGGTCACGAACTCCTCGACCGATGTGCGGAGCTTCTCGCGGGCCGTCGTCGGGTCCTCCTCCTCGAGGATCCCCGCCCGGGCGCGGATCATCTCCGCGAGCGCCCAGTACGCGACCCCTTCGCCGTAGGACAGGCAGCGCCCCTGGTGCCAGCGAACGTACTCCTTGACCCCGTCCATGTATTTGTAGAACTCCCACAGCAGCCGCGACTTGCCGCTGCCGGCCTCGCCGACGACCGCGACCAACCGCGCTCGCCCGTGCTCGGCGCCCGCCTCGAAGGCGTCGATGATCGTCTGCAGTTCGCGCTCGCGCCCCACAAACGGTGCCTCCAGCCCGACCGAGCGTCGCGCTCCACGGACCCCGCCTACCACTCGTAGGGCGGTCCACGCGCGGACCGGCTGATCGCGGCCCTTGACCTGGTGTTCGCCCGCGTCCTCGTAGGCAATCGCCGCCTCTGAGGCGCGGCGCGTCACGTCGTCGACCAGCACCGCACCCGGCTCGGCGATCGATTGCAGCCGGGACGCCGTGTTGACAGTGTCGCCGAGCACCATCCCCTCGCCCTCGGCGCCCACCTCGACCGCCGCGTTCCCGGTCAGGACCCCGGCTCGCGCCCTCAGGGCCGGCATCCCGACCTCGTCACCCAGCAGCGTCACCGCGCTGGTCAGTGCCAGCGCCGCACGGACCGCGCGCTCGGCGTCGTCCTCGCGTGCGACCGGGGTGCCCCAGACCGCCATCACCGCGTCGCCGATGAACTTCTCGACCGTCCCGCCGTAGCGCTCGATCAGCGCTCGGCAGCGGTCGAAGTACCGCGACAGCAGGTCGCGGACCTCTTCAGGATCCCGGTGCTCGCTGAGCGTCGTGAACCCAACCAGATCGGCAAACAGGACCGACACGAGCCGCCGCTCGGAGACGACCGGGCCTGCCGCCGGGGTGGGCGGTGCAACGGCCGGCGCGGCCGCCATGAGCGGGGTGCCGCACTCGGCGCAGAACTTCGCTCCCGCCAGCGCCGGCTCACCGCACGCCGGGCACGACTGGCTGACCGGGGCGCCGCAGTGGATGCAGAACTTCTTTCCGGCCGGTGTATGACCGCCGCACGACGTGCACGCGATCATCGCCGTCGCGCTCACGCGGCGGCTCCTGTGCGCTC
>JBKQJQ010000513.1:0-6353 GCA_052147875.1 Solirubrobacteraceae bacterium
GTCCTGGATCACCACCACCCCGGGCCACGGCGCTGGTGTTCGCGGCACGGCCAGGTAAGCGCTGAGCTGGCCGGATCCGGCCTCGTACGTCAGGTCGGGCACGCATCGGACAGTAAAGGATCTGCCGCCGCGATCAGTCGACCAGCAAGGGGATCGCCGCCTCATCGCCCGCGACGGTGAGCGTCACGCCGACGCTGGCGGCGACGATCATCGCGATCGCGACGACACCCGCGACCGCCAGTGTCTGGCCGAGGATCACCAGGCCCAGCAGCGCGCCGATCCCGGGCTCGATGCTCATCAGCACCCCGAACACGCGCGTCGGAAGCCGGCGCAACGCCCAGAACTCGAGCATGTAGGGCAGCAGCGGGACCAGCAGCCCGAGCGCGAGACCCGCTACCACCTTGGCCGGGTCGGAGAAGCGCTCGGAGAAGTTCACGAGGCTGAACGGCGCCGTCACAAGCACCGAGACCGCCATCGAGATCGCCAGACCGTGGAAGCCTGGCCAGCTCTGGCCGACGCGCTTGGTGAGGACGATATAGCTCCCCCACCCGACGGCGGCGCCGAAGGCGAGCAGCACCCCGATCGTATCGAGCGTGCCCGACACCGGATGTCCGAGCGTCAGCAGGCAGATGCCGCCGGCCGCGAGCGCGACCCAGATCGCATCCAGCCACCGGCGGGAGCCCGCGAGCGCGACCGCAAGGGGGCCGGTGAACTCAATCGCGACCGCGATCCCGAGCGGGATCCGGTCGATCGCCTCGTAGAACGCGAGCGTCAGCAGACCCGACGCGACACCCAGCAGCACCGGGCCGGCAAGCTCGAATGCCGGCCGGCCCCGGATCCGCGGCCGGACGGCCACGTTGAGCACGAAGGCCGCAAACAAGAGCCGCAGCACGACGACACCCGCCGGCCCCAGCTGTGCGAACAACGGCTTTGACAGCGCCGCTCCGAGCTGGACGCTGGTCATCGAGCCCAACGCCGCCAGCACCGCAGCGCCGACCCTGCGGTCGGGGACATTCATGACTCAGAGGGAGGTGCAATAGCTGCAGGGATGCCTTCGCGCACGGTAGGGTCTACGCGACCCGGCCGGCGGACCCGTAGGAGGACCAAGTTAGATGGACGATTTGATCGTAGTCGGCACCGACGGCTCGGACACGGCCAAGGTGGCGGTCGAGGAGGCCGTCCGCCTCGCGAAGGTGCTCGGCGCAGAGGTGCATTTGGTGTCCGCGTTTGCGCCGCTGCGTGGGGCACGCGTACACGGCGCACCTGAGGGGGCCGCGAAGGTATGGCAGCCGCTACCCCACGATCAGGTCGAGGGGATCCTCAGCCAGGCCGCAGCGGGGGTGCGCCTCGCCGGCGTCCCTGTCACGACCCATGCGGTCCAGGAGGATCCGGCCGACGCCCTGATCGGCGTCGCCGACCAGGTTGATGCGACGATGATCGTCGTCGGCAGCAGGGGCATGCACGGCGCGCGCCGCCTGACGCTCGGCAACGTGCCCAACAAGGTCTCACACCACGCCCGTTGCAACGTGCTGATCGTCGCGACGGACGCGAAGAGCTAGCGCTGGATCGGGGCCCGACCACCTGGCGCTGACCGAGCGTCAGCTCGTGGGCGACCGCGCCGGCCGCGTACGCGCCTGCTAAAATGCTTGCTGGCAAGCAAGTATTTACCCAAGAAAGCCTTATGGTCACCTCACCCTCGATCCTCGACGAAGAGACAGCAGTCCGCCTCCGCGTGGCGATCGCACGCCTTTCCAGGCGCCTACGTCCCACGGCCGCGGGCGCTGCCGCCGGCCTGACACCGACGCGGATCTCGGTCCTGCTGACGATCGTCCGCAACCGCGAGATCCGGCTGTCCGAGCTCGCCGAGATCGAGGGGCTCAACCCGACGATGCTCTCACGGGTCATCTCGGACTTAGTCGCCGAACGTCTAGTGCAGCGAACCTCCGATGACGGTGACCGTCGCGCCGCATGGGTGACGCCGACCGCCGCCGGACGCAAGCTCGCCGAGCGGATCCGCCGTGAGCGGACCGCCGCCCTCAATCATGGCCTCGAAGGTCTGTCGGACGACGATCGCGACCTGCTGGAGCGCGCTTTGCCGGCGCTCGAGGGGCTCGCCGAGCGGCTCCTGGACAGGCAGTCATGACCCGCGCAGCTCGCGCGGCGGGATGACTCCGGCGGCGCGCATATGGCGGACGTGGAGGGCGAGCGCGCGCCAGGCCGGAGGCGTCACATTCGCCGCCCTCTCGGTTCCCAATTACCGCCTCTACTACGGCGGTCAGTCGATCTCGCTGATCGGCACCTGGATGCAGATGACCGCACAGGCGTGGCTGGTGCTGAGCATCACACATTCGAGCACCGCGCTCGGGGTCGTGATCGCGCTGCAGACGCTGCCGGTGCTGCTGCTGGGTCCGTACGGCGGCGTGATCGCCGACCGGGTCAACAAGCGCCGGCTGATGATCGCGCTGCAAAGCGCGATGGGAGTCCAGGCGCTGGTGCTCGGCATCCTCACCGTGACCGGGGCCGTCCAGGTGTGGGAGATCGGCGTCCTCGCCGCCCTGCTGGGCCTCAACAACGCGTTCGAGAACCCGTCCCGGCAATCATTCATGCTCGAGCTTGTTGGGTCTGATCACCTTCGAAACGCGGTCACGCTTAACTCGGTGCTAGTCAACGTCGCGCGGATGATCGGCCCGGCGGTCGCCGGGATCCTGATCGCGACCGTCGGCGAAGGGGTCTGTTTCCTGGCCAACGCCGGCAGCTTCGTCGCGGTCGTCGTGTCGCTGACGATCATGAATAAGGCGGCGCTGTCGCCGACGACGCCGACTCCGCGGGCGCCGCGCCAGCTGCGCGAGGGGCTGCGATACATCCGCTCGACGCCGCAGCTCGCGGTCCCGCTGGTGATGATGGCGGTAGCCGGGTGTCTGACCTACGAGTTTCAGGTGTCGCTGCCGGTGATGGCCTCCCGTGGCCTCGATGTCGGCGCGACGGGATTTGGCTTCATGACCGCGGCGATGGGCGTCGGCGCAGTCGTCGGCGGGCTGCTGGTCGCCGCCCGCGGCAAGACCGGCTTGCGGCCGCTGGTGCTGGCGGCGTCGGGGTTCGCGGTGGCTCTGACGGTCGCGACGATCGCTCCCTCGCTCCCGGTTGAGCTCGTCGCGCTCGCGTTCGCCGGCTCGGCCAGCATCTCGTTCATGTCGACCGGCAACTCAACCCTGCAGCTGAACTCAGAGCCCGAGATGCGGGGCCGTGTGATGTCACTGTGGTTCGTCGCCTTCCAAGGCTCGACCCCGATCGGTGGCCCGATCGTCGGCTGGATCATGGCCGTGATCGGACCGCGTGCCGGGCTCGGCCTGGGCGCGGTAACCATCGCGCTCGTGGCCCTCGGCGGTTTGATGGCGATGCGCAGACTGCCGTTGCGGCGCGCCGCTCGTCCCGCTCCCAGCCTCGCACGCGGTTAGCTGTCGAAATCCGAGGCGTCCGCTCGACGCCCGGGTGCAGGCACAATCGACCACAGGAGAGCTGCAATGCGCAAGATCGTCGTCACAGAGTTCCTTTCCCTCGACGGCGTCATGGAGGACCCAGGCGGCTCAGAGGGCACCGACTTCGGCGGCTGGACGTTCAAGTTCAACGACCCGGCGGGGATGAAATACAAGCTCGACGAGGTGCTCGAGCACGAGGCGCTGCTGCTGGGGCGCGTCACCTACGAGGGATTCGCGGAGGCGTGGCCCGGGAGGACCGATGAGGTCGGCTTCGCCGACAAGATGAACTCGATGCCCAAGTACATCGTCTCGCGGACGCTCGAGCACGCCGACTGGAACAACTCGACGGTCCTGTCCGGCGACGTCGCAACCGAGGTCCAGTCCCTGAAGGAGCAGGACGGCGGCGACGTGCTGGTCGCCGGCAGCGCCAGCCTGGTCCGCGAGCTGGCCTCCCGCGGCCTCGTCGACGAATTCCGGCTGATGGTGTTCCCGATCGTGCTCGGACACGGCAAGCGCCTGTTCGCCGACATCAGCGGCACGCCGGTGCTGAAGCTGGCCGACAGCAGGGCGCTGGACTCAGGGACGGTGATCCTCACCTACCACCGCGCTTAGCTACGCTCGCCGCGTGGAGGCGCCAACCTTCGACCTGCAGAGCCACTCGGTGCAATCGGATGGTGCGCTGACGCCGAGCGAGGTCGTGCGCGCGGCGACCGACGCCGGGGTGATGCTGCTGGCGCTGACAGATCACGACACCGCCGCCGGCGTCGCCGAGGCAGCCGCCGCGGCGGCCTCCGCCGGGATCGGGCTGGTGCCGGCGACCGAGGTCACGTCGCTGTTCGACGGCGGTCAGGACCTCCACGTCCTCGGGTACCTGATCGACCCCGACGAGCCCTCGCTCGCCTCGGCGCTCGAGCGCTCGCGCACCTATCGGGAGCAGCGGGCACAGCTGATCGTTGAAGCCTTGAAGGAGCTGGGGTTCGAGCTCGACGAGCGAGCGCTCGCCGAGCGCTCGGCCCGCGGCGAATCGATCGGTCGCCCGCACCTCGCCCAGGCGGTCGTCAGCGTCGGCGCGAACCACGCCCGTCTGGAGGACGAAGGTCTGCTCGACCCGACCGCGTTCCTGGTGGCGTACCTGACGGAGGGGCGGCCGGCCTTCAGGAGGCGCGAAGCGCCGTCAGTCGAGCAGGCGATCGAGCTGATCCACGGCGCCGGCGGCCTTGCGGTCTGGGCACATCCGTTCTGGGATTTCCACGACCCGAACGACGTGCTCGAAACGATCGACCGCTTTCACGCGGCCGGCCTGGACGGCGTCGAGTCCTTCTACGTCACGCACACGCGCGAGCAGACGGAGTTGCTCGCCGACCGATGCGCTGAGCTGGGCCTGCTGAGCACAGGCTCGTCGGACTTCCATGGCCCCGAGCACCAATCGTTCTCGAGGTTCCGGGCGTTCGAGACCTACGGGTTGGAGCCGGTGCTCGGTCCGCTTGCGGGCTGAGGCCTGGACCTTGCTTGCTGAGCCAGACGCCCTGGCTCAGTCGGCGTCCGGGCTAACTAAGTGCTCTGACTCGGAAGTTCGCCGACGTATTCGTGGATCAGGCGGCTTGGGCGGTGGGTGACTCGAGTCGCTGGGCGAGGCGGCCGAGGTCGGCGCGGGTGAACTTCCACTCGAATGGTTGAGCGATCTGCTCGTAGCGGCGGCCGAACGCGAGCACTTGCGCTTCGAGGCTGTCGAGGTCGGGGAAGTCGTTGGGGGTGAGGACTTTGCGCTGGACGATGGAGAAGTAGATCTCGGCCTGGTTGAGCCAGCTGGCGTGGACTGGGGTGTGGACGAGGATCAGGTTGTTGTATCTGCCTTGGAGCCGGTCGATCGATGCGTGGCCGCGGTGCGCTGAGCCGTTGTCGACGATCACGAAGACGCGCTGCGCCTTGCTGTAAGGCTCGACGCTCATGAACTGCTCGACGAGCTGATCGAACGCGACGATCCCGTCGGCGGACGCGCAGCGGTCAAACAGCTTCGCGCGTCTGGGGTCCCAGGCGGCCAGGTAGCACAGCGATCCTTTGCGTTCGTACTCGTGTTCGACGCGCTGCCCGCGCTTGACGGTCGCGTTCGCGGCTAGCGTCGTGTGCTTGCGGCGGCGGGCTTGGATCGAGGGCTTCTCGTCGCAGCAGACGACATAGTCGCCTGGGTGCAGCAGCTCGCCCTCCCAGCGCCCGCCGTAGAGGTCAAGGATCCGGCCGGCCTTGGCGGTGAAGTCCGGGTCCCGGGGAAAGTTCCAGGAGCGATGCTGCCAGGGTTTGATCGCGTCCTCTGAGAGCCAGCGCCAGACCGTCACCCCGGAGATCTGCTCGCAGATCCCGCGGGCGATAGCCTCGCGCGCGAGCTCGGTGGATGACCAGCGGGCCAGCGGCACGGAGCTGTCGGTCGGCCGCTCGCACGCCAGGCGGATCACCTCAGCGCGTACCTGAGGGGGGAAAGGCCGGCGGTCTACCGCGCCTTGGCCGGTCCTCGAGGCCGGCGAGGCGCTGCTCGAAGAACCGCTTTCGCCACTGCGAGACGACATCGCGACCGCAGCGCAGCCGGTGTGCGATCTCGTCGTTTCGCAGCCCGTCGGCGGCCATGAGCACCATCTGAGCCCTCGTCACCTGCCAATACGGCAACGTATATGAACGCGCCAACGATTCCAGCACCGCGCGCTCCTCGTCATTGAGTTCAATCCGATACGGGCTATGCCTCGGCATCAACTCCCCTTCACAAGAGGACAGGATGCCACGCACGCTACGGCCGCGCTCGGACGCTAATACGTAGCCTTATTTACGAAGAACAGCACTAAGGCAGAGGCCTGGACTCGGTCGGCGTCCGGGCTTACCAAGGCGCAA
>JBKQJQ010000514.1:0-10208 GCA_052147875.1 Solirubrobacteraceae bacterium
ACGAGCTCGTCGAGCGCCTCGCGTTGCCGCGGACCACGGTCTACTACTGGATTCGGGATCTGCCGCTAGGTAAGCCACGGCGGGCGTCAGCCGGTCAGCGGAGTGGTAATGCAGCGATGCAGGCCCAAGTATCGCCGGCATCGGGAAGACGCCTACGGACAGGGCTAGTTGAGTACGACGAGCTTGTCGCCGCGCCGACGTTCCGACTTCGTCGTGCTCTACATCGCCGAGGGGTACAAGCGCAATCGCAACGTCGTCCAGATTTGCAACTCGAATGGACGAGCCATGACGCCTCGCCGCTCGCTGGATTCGCTCGCTAACGTGCAATCGGATCAGCTACTCGCTGCAGTATCACGCTGACCAGAACCTCGATTTGCTCCGACTGCACTGGGGCGAGCTTCTCCGGATTGACGGTTCGATCATTCGGCTGATGCGAAAGTCCAACAGCAACCAGCTGGCGCGCCGGTCGTGGCGTTCCCAATACGGTGTCTTAACCATCTCGGTGGGAGAGACGCTTCTGAGGGCACGTCTCCAAGGTTGGACGGATCGCATTGTGGAGGACTGGGGTCTAGACTCGCCGCTGTTGACGGGGCGTGGCGCAGCCTGGTAGCGCGCGGCCTTTGGGTGGCCGAGGTCCCCGGTTCGAATCCGGGCGCCCCGACTTCCTGACCGAGCATCGTGTCGGCGCATCCATATGCGACGAGCACGCCTTGCGCGCTCAGGAAACCCCGCGTTATAGTCCCGCCGGCCAAGGGAGTGGGGATGCAGGCCCGTCTACGGTGGATGATCGTAATAGGGTTCGGGGGCTTGATCACGGCGGGGGGTGCGCTCGCCGTAGCTCCGAAGCACAGGGCTGCCTACAGCGGCAGCGGCGTTGACTACATGAACAGCGTCGCCTCCTGGACCGCCGACGGCACGGGCGCGATCAGCTTCCGGACATCGCCAGGCGGCAAATCAGTGACGGATTTCAGGGGCGGCTACTCGTTCTACTGCGGTTCCGGAACAGCGACTGTCACGGAGCAGCGCATGTCCGTCTCCAAGGCCGGGAGGTTTGGCGCGAGGTTCACGGTTGCGACCAAAGGACCCAGCGGCAAGCGGAACGGCACCGCCCACGTGGAGATCTCGGGTGCGTTCGACCCGGACCGGACGTCGGCCACGGTCTCGTACCTGGTGGATTACGTGTTCAAGGGCCGGCACGTCAAGCATCCCTACGACACCAGCCGGCCCGGGCAGCTCGGCTGCGCCTCGTGGGTCAAGGGCACGGTCACCACGACGACGTCGTCGGGCGGCCCACAGCTACCGCCGCATCCGCATCCTCAGCCCCACACGCCCACGGGCCACCCCAAATCCGCTGCAACCGCCGCACGCTCGCGTTTACTCTCGTCCTGAGCCCCCGTAGCTCAGTGGACAGAGCACCGGACTTCTAATCCGATGGCCGCAGGTTCGAATCCTGCCGGGGGCATGAGTAAATGGCTGCAAACAAGGTACTTCTGAGATACGGCCGTTGGGCGTCAGAGAACGTATGTCCCCAATATGTCCCCGAGTTAGCGTATGCTGATCGGCCATGGAGGCAGCGCGGGCTCCCAGCGGTCACGTGTTCCGAGTCGAGCGAGCGCGCGGCCCGGTGTGATATGCGAAATACCGCCTTCCGGACGGGCGCCAGGTACAGAAGAAGATCGGGCCCGCCTGGACTGAGAGGGGCCGGCCGCCGACCGGCAACTTCACAAAGCGGACCGCCGAGGCCTGGCTGCGCGACGTATTAGACGAGGCGCGCCGAGGAACTCTGTATCCGGCGGCGCGAAGTGGGGCGACGTTCGCAGATGCGGCAGTCGAGTGGCTGCGGTTCGTGGAATGCGACCGCGAACGCAAGCCGTCGACGATCAAGGACTATCGGTCGGCGCTCGAGTCTCGGCTGCTGCCGGAGTTCGGAGCAATGGCTATCGAAGACATCACGACCGATCTCGTCGAGCGGTGGCGCGCCTCGCTCGGAGAACTGTCGAACCGCAGCAAGAACAAGCTGCTGATCATCATGCACGGGATCTTCCGGCGAGCCCAGACGGTTTACGGGTTGGCCCTCAACCCGCTCGCTCGAGTCGAGAAGCACCCACAGCGGCGAAGCAGCGACATCGAGGTGTTCTCGCCCGAGGAGGTCTGGGCTCTCGTGCGGGCGGCGTCATCGGAGCAGGACGCGACGCTGTTTTTGACGGCTGCGTTCACCGGCTTGCGGCGCGGCGAGCTGCTCGCGCTGCACTGGCGCGACGTCGACTTCGCTGGCGCCACGATCAGGGTGAGGGCAAGCTACGCCGGCGGCGAGCTCACGACGCCAAAGTCGGGGAAGGTCCGGGCGGTGCCGATGGCGCCCGACGTCGCGTCAGCCCTGGCTCAACTCGGGCAGCGCGAGAACTGGGTGGGGGAGGACGACCTGGTCTTCGCCGGCACCGCCGGCGGCTACCTCGACGGCGCGGCGCTGAGTCGCCGCTACAAGGCAACGCTCCGCCGAGCCGGCCTACGCCAGCTTCGCTTGCATGATCTGCGCCACACGTTCGGGACCCGGATGATCGCGAAGGCTGACATCCGCAGGGTGCAGGAGTGGATGGGTCACGCGGACGTCCAGACGACGATGAAGTACCTCCACTACGCGCCCCGAGAGGAGGACGCGCGGCTCGTCGCCGAGGCATTTCGGCTCGTGACGCCGACTGGAGCCGGTCTGGGCCGAGACGTCCCCAAGACGTCCGAGGATGTCCGAAGATGTCCGTGAGGTCAGTGGCCCGGATCGCCTGTGATGGCGGGGCTTTGGTGGAGCCGGCGCGTAGGAACGGGCGGCGATGCACGCATCAAAGGGACATCTGCCTGCGCATTTAAGTGCGTGGAGTGTATGCCTGTCTGGCTGCTGGCTTGGGGGAACGGATCGCGGACCGCTCGAGGCGGTCTTGGGTGCAGATCTCAGGCCGGGCTGCTCGGGCTCAACGGCGAGGGAGTGGGTCGTCGGGCGTGTGACAGTGCCGAGTGCCTCCGCGTGGGCGCCGGAGTGAGTTTGGCTGGTGGCAACGGCGTTGTGGGCAGCCGGCGGGTGTGGCTTGCGATCTCCGCGCGCGCGGGCCATCTATCGCGTACGGACGCGCGATCGCTGCGACCCATTCCGCGCGCGTGCAACCCGGTGGTTCCACCGCGCCCCGGCCCCGGCCGGTCGTGCGCAACGAGTTGTCGCGCTACGGATGCGCGATGCCGTGCCCGCGCGCGATGGCTTATGTCCGCCGCAACGGCATGCTGCTGCCCCCCGTGGCCGCCAGCACAGCGAGGTTGCTGTTTGTTGCCCGCGCCTTGCTGTCGTCGGCGGCTGGCGATGGGCGGCGTCGAGATCCGTATTCGTGCCGGCACGGGTCCGCAGCGAGCGTTCATTACCCCGGTCAGTGCGAGGAATGTGCCCACACCCCATGTGCGGCGCGCGGGGCGAGTCCGCCGGCGTTGAGCGCTGATTCGGGCGCATGCCGCTGCAGGTGTCCTGTGTGTGGATCGGCTTCTGCGACGTAGACATGTTTTCGGGCGCCTTGCAGGACGCTCGTGATGGCGGCGAGATGCTTGTCGAGTCGCGGAAGCAAGTCCGGCGCTGCGGGCGATCAGTCGTGCTCCGTATTTGTTGCGCCCGGGCTGCGTCCTGGGACGCGGTGCCGGCGCGCCAGAGATCGTGGGCCTGCCGCCCGGCTTGCACGGGGAAGCCCCTGGCCTCTAGTGTCGTGTGCTGCCCGGAGCGACCTCACCCGATCGGGAGGACGAGGAGTGGTTGGCTGCAGATCAGGCTTCGATCGCTGTACCGGCGAATCGATCAGTAAGGAAAGGAGCCACGTTGTCTGATTCGATGACTGTGACGGAGGACGGGTACTCGCTTCCGTTTTCGCAGACCCCGTCGGCGAGTGTTGCCGGCCGAACGATGCAGGAGTCGGTCTACCAGCCGCGGGCGACGCCGCGCCGCCTTCCGGGCGATGCTCCGAACATTCTGATCGTGATGATCGACGACGGGGGCCCCGGCCAGCCGTCCACGTTTGGCGGCGAGATCAACACGCCGACGATGGATCGCATCGTCGGGGAGGGGGTGGCGTACAACCGGTTTCACACGACGGCGCTGTGCTCGCCGACGCGTGCGTCACTGCTGACTGGGCGGAATCATCATCGGGTGGGGTTCGGGATCATCACCGAGTTTGCGAATGACTGGGAAGGCTATTACGGGCGGATTCCCAAGAGCAGTGCACTCGTGGCAGACGTTCTGACGGATTACGGCTACGCCACGGGTGCCTGGGGCAAGTGGCATAACACGCCGGCGGAGGAGGCCGGCCCGGCCGGCCCGTTCGAGAACTGGCCAACGAGCCTCGGCTTCGAGTACTTCTACGGGTTCCTCGGAGCGGAAACGTCGAGCTGGGAGCCGACGCTGGTTCGAAACCTGGACTATGTCGCGCCGCCGAAGACCCCGGAGGAGGGCTACCACCTCGAGGAGGATCTGGCGGATGACACGATCGCCTGGATCCGCAGGCAGAAGACTTACCAGCCCGACAAGCCGCTGTTCATGTACTGGGCCGCCGCCGCGCTGCACGGCCCGCACCACGCGCCCAAGGAATGGGCTGACAGGTACAAGGGCAAGTTCGACGACGGCTGGGACGCCTACCGTGAGCGCGTATTCGAGCGCGCCAAGGAGAAAGGCTGGATTCCCGCCGATGCGCAGCTCACGCCGCCGCACGCGCAGATGCCGTCCTGGGATAGCATCCCCGAGAACGAGAAACCGTTCCAAGCGCGCCTGATGGAGGTGCTGGCCGGGTTCGGTGAGCACTGTGACGCTCAGGTCGGGCGGATCGTCGACGAGCTCGACAAGCTCTACGGCGACAACACGCTGATCTTCTACATCTGGGGCGACGACGGTCCATCGGCGCAGGGTCAGAACGGCACGATCAGCGAGCTGACCGCCCACAACGGCATCCCGACCACGATCGAGCAGCAACTCGCGGCGCTCGACGAGATCGGAGGCCTCGATGCTCTCGGCGGGCCCAAGACCGACCCGATCTACCACTCAGGGTGGGCCTGGGCCGGCGCGACTCCGTATAAGGGGACGATGAGCATCCCCGGGTACCTCGGGGCCACGCGGAACCCGATGGGCGTCCGCTGGCCGGCCAAGATCAAGCCCGATGCCACGCCGCGCGCGCAGTTTCATCACGTCAACGACATCGTGCCGACGATCTACGAGATTCTCGGCATCACGCCGCCGCGGGAGGTCAACGGCGTCGCCCAGGACTCGATCGACGGAGTAAGCCTGGCCTACACGTTCGACGATCCAACTGCTCAGGGCCGCTTGGAGACGCAGTACTTCGAGACGCTCGGCAGCCGCGGCATCTATCACAAGGGTTGGATGGCCTCCACGTTCGGCCCGCGAGTCCCGTGGGTCACGGGAGTGCCGCCCGGCATCTTCGAGTGGACGCCCGATGAGGACACGTGGGAGCTCTACAACCTGGAAGAGGACTGGAGCCAGGCCCACGACCTCGCGGCGGAGCTGCCGGAGAAGGTGGCCCAGATGAAGGACCTCTGGCTGATCGAAGCGACGAAGAACAACGCGCTGCCGATCGGCGGAGGGTTCTGGATTCTGCTGTATCACCCGGAGTACGTCCCGGCGCCGCCCTACACGGAGTGGACCTTCTTCGGCGACACCGTCCGCGTGCCGGAGTTCACCGCCCCGAAACTAGGCACCCGGCCCAATGTCGTCACGATCGACGCCGTGATCCCCGCCGACGCCAACGGCGTGCTGTACAAGCTGGGCGGGTTCGCGGGCGGTCTCACCTGCTTTGTGGAGAACGGCATCCTCTGCTACGAGTACAACCTGTTCGAGATCCAGCGGACGAAGATCCGCGCCCAGCAAGCGCTTCCGACCGGCGAGGCGACGATCGAAATCGACACGAGCCTCGTCGATCCCAAGCAGCCGCCCCGCGGCCCGCTGAACGTGGCGATGAAGGTAAACGGCGAGACCGTTGCCCAAGGGACCGTTCCGATCAGCGCGCCGCTCGCATTTACCGCCACCGAGTGCCTCGACATCGGCGTCGCGCTCGGCTCGCCGGTATCACCCGACTATTACGACAAGAAGCCGTTCAGGTTCAACGGCACGATCGAGGGGGTCCGCGTCAGGTACACAGATACGAGATAGCGTCGCGGGGCAGGAGGCGATGGCGTCGCTGACCGGTGGGACGTTCTTCATGGGCAGCGACGAGTTCTACCGGACATAGGAGCAGCGCGGGCTGCTCGCGCGCGGTGCTAGCCAAGAAGGTCCGTCCGGTTGCCGCCGTAGCTTCGGCTAGGACAGATGTCGTCGACGGCTGAGGCTCCCGCTCCTGCAGAACCGACGGCGGCGCAGGCCGCCGAGACCATGCGCAGCCGGCCGTTCGTCGGCTTGCTGGTGGTCTCGGCGGTGATCGGCGTGATCGTCTCGCTGGCGGCTTGGGCCTACCTCGAGTCGGTTTTCCAGATCCAGGAGGAGCTGTTCAAGCACCTTCCGCACACCCTCGGGTACGAGTCGGGTGCGCCGTTGTGGTGGTCGCTCCCGGTCCTCGCGGTTGGCGCTCTGATCGTCGCGCTGGCGATCATGCTGTTGCCGGGAGACGGCGGGCACGTGCCGGCCAAGGGTCTCGGCGCGGGCGGGCTGACGAGCCCGCTGAATCTCCCCGGCGTGGTCCTTGCGGGCGTCGCCGGGCTCGGCTTCGGGGTTGTGCTCGGCCCCGAGGGGCCGCTGCTGGCGATCGGTTCGGGTTTGGCGGTGCTGGCGATTCGCCTGTCGCGAAGGGAGGTGGCGGCCCCGGTGTCGGCGGTGATCGCGGGGGCTGGGAGCTTTGCCGCGCTTTCGTTTGTGTTCGCCTCGCCGCTGATCGCGGCGGTGATCCTGATCGAGGCGACCGCGATCGGCGGGGCGCGGCTGCCGCTTGTGCTGCTTCCGGGGCTGCTGGCCGCCGGGATCGGCACGCTGGTCTCGCTCGGCATGGGGTCGTTTACGGGGCTCAGCAGCCGCGACTACGCGCTGGGTCCGCTGCCGCTGCCCCACTTCGGCCATCCCGATATCGCCCAGTTCGGCTGGACGATCGCGCTGGCGATCGCGGTGGCCGTGGTCGCCAGACCGATCATGCTGGGTGGGATGTCCACCTACCGTCTGGTCGTGCGGCGGGTAGTGATCCTGCTGCCGATCGTCGGCCTGATCATCGCGGGGATCGCGATCGCGTTCCACGGGGCGACAGGCAAGAGCGTCAACGAGGTCCTGTTCTCCGGGCAGGAGGCGCTTCCCGGGCTGCTCAGACAGGCCGGGACGTGGTCGCTCGGCGCGCTTGCGTTGGTGATCGTGTTCAAGGGCCTGGCTTACATGCTGTCGCTCGCGAGCTTCCGCGGCGGTCCGGTGTTCCCGGCGTTGTTCCTCGCGGCGGCCGGCGGGATCATGGCCTCGCGCCTGCCTGGGTTCACTTTGACCCCGGCGGTCGCCGTCGGGATGGGCGCAGCGATCGCCGCGGTGCTGCGGCTGCCGCTCGCGGCAGTCGTGCTCGCCACGCTGCTGACCGCCAACGCAGGATTCGGGGACGAGCCGCTGATCATCGTCGGCGTCGTCGTCTCCTACCTGGTCACCCTGCGACTCACTGCGCCAGGGCCCGCCGCGTCGCCTGCCGAAGATGCCCCGGCCGCCGGGCCTTCGCAGACTCCTGAGCCACCAACCGCAGCGCCTGGCGGCGACCTCGGCGGAACCCCCGAAGGCCACTCAGTGAGAAGCGCCGGGCCGGGGCGATGAAGCACACGTCGGTCGACATCTACCTGGTGATCGACACCTTCCTGCTGTTGCTGATCGGGATCGGCCCGAAGATCGCCCTGGTGCCGTTTGTCGAGATCACCGCGCCACTCGACCGTGCCACCAAGGCTCTGGTCGTCCGCAAGATGCTGACCACCGCCGCCGTCGTCGCGCTGATCCTGCTCGGGCTCGGCGAGCTCTTCTCCAGACTGCTTCACTTCTCGACCGGGTCGCTGTCGATCGCCGGGGGGATCATCCTGTTCGTGATCGCGATCACGATGGTTCTCGGAAGCGCCGACAGCGGCGGCAGCGAGGCGATCACAGGACGCGACCCGATGCGCGTCGCCGTGTTCCCGCTCGCGGTCCCCTACCTCCTGAACCCCGCCGGGATCGTCGCGCTGGTGACCCTCTCAGCCGAGGCCGGCTCAGTCGCGGTCTTTGTGATGGTCCTCGGCGTCCTCGCTCTGGTCCTCGCCCTCGACGTGGCCGTATTCCGGCTCGCCAACCGGGCCAGCGAGCATCTGGACGAGAGCCGGATGCTCGTCACCGAGAAGATCTTCGGCATCCTGTTGGCGGCGCTCGCCGTCCAGCTCGTGCTCGACGGCCTCGACAGCGTCGGCATCATCCACCTGACCGGTCACTGACCGTCTGATGCCCGACGACGGGCGCCCCGCCTCTTCTTCTCGTCACCTGCCGGAGGATGGGCGTACAAACCTCTGTCTCTGGCGCGCTCCGGCGGGTTTGATCAGTTGGCATTAGCGCCGCGTGGCACCATCCGGGAGACGAACGCCGCGACGACGGTAACGAGGTAGATCTGGCCGAGCAGCGCCTCGCTGACCGCGATCGTGTGCCCCAGGTTCGTGCGGGCGGTGAAGTCACCGTAGCCCACCGTCGTCAAGGTCGTGAAACTGAAGTAGACCGAGCGTGCGAATGTCGCGGCGTCGCCGCTGGCGAAGAATGGAGCCCCACCGAGATTCTGGATGGCGATGTAGGTGTAGGCGAAGAACAAACCCAGCAGCAGGTAGAAGCAGAGCGCTCCGGCTACCACAGTGGCGGTGATCGCGCCGGCGGCGTGGACGTTGCGAAGGATCCCGATCACGACCGCTGGAGGCGCCAGCGCGACCAGCAACCTGTTGGCGATGGCGACGATGCCGGCAACCGTCGCCCCTTTGCCGGCAACTGACGCGATCACCACGCTTGCAACGATTGCGAGAGTCAGCGCGGCCGCGACCCTCAGGTGCCGGCTCGGAAGCCCGGCGGCGTACAACGCGAGCATCAGCGAGGCACCGCTAAGGACGGTCGCGATCGCGCGCTGGAGATCGCCGGGCTTAGCCACGCCCTCGAAGACGAACGTGACGGTGAGCGCAAGGAGCAGCACTCCGTAGGCTCCCGTGAGCCCTTCACCCCGCGTGTATTCGCAACCGGCAAGCCGGTCTCCTGCACCTCGGAGTGCGCCGAAGCGCGCGCTCGCCAACGCGGTTGATTGCCGCCCCCGGCGTACCAACCGGCGGCATCCAAGCTCGGGCAGACGTCCTACTCGGGGTTGAGTCCGCACGAGCCCGCGCACTTGCGGCCACGGACGATCACGCAAGCAGCTCTACGGCCGGATGTCCGGGCCGCCCCGGGCAGCTGCACGGCCTAAACCGTCACCCCATTCAGATGACGTGTGGTTCCCCGAGGATGCCTAGCGTTGAAGAGGCGGCTCCGAAAGTGCCGGTCCGTTCACCACGCGCTGGTACGCCACTGCCGTCCTGCATTCCAGCCACCCAGCCGCGGCGAGCCAAGAGTGCCACGGCATTCATTCGAAAGGGGTCATGAGCCGATGACGTTTCTCTGGATCATTCTGGGCGTCCTGTACGTAGCGTGTTGGATCTACTTCGGACTGAGTACGTTCCGCAAGGGGCATTACTGGCTGTTCTGGATCGGTTTCTTCTTCCCGTTCCTGTGGATCATCGGCGCATTGATCGCGCCCACTCCACGCGCCGCCGCTCGCATGGCATAAGCGCCACTCTAGTTTCTGTCAGGCCGGTTGGGCGACCTGATGTGCTCGTAGCCCCGGGACGCGCACCGAGCCTGCGGTGCGGGTGCGGTCTGGGGCGCAACTCGTCCCAACGAGATGTGCTGACCCATGGTCGAAGGCCGCGTGCAGGTCTGTTGATGGACGGTTGGGCGGAGCGGACCAACCGTTTTGTTGTCAGACCGTTGGCAACTGCGATGTACACAGCCGGTTGAGAATGGTCCATGTAGCGCCGGTTGAGAATTGACTACCTCTCCTCGCGCCGCAGAGATCTCGTCGTTAGGCGCCGCGCACGTGCTCGGCGCGGATTGAGCGGCTCAGCCCGGTGATGGCTGTCGCGTCTGCGGCTCAGTCCGGACGCGCGACTGCAATGGCGGCGTGCTAACGATCATTTGCGTC
>JBKQJQ010000515.1:0-10079 GCA_052147875.1 Solirubrobacteraceae bacterium
CGCGACTGGGACGCCGCCACCTACGACCGGATCTCGGGGCCGCAGCAGGCGTGGGCGGCCGAGCAGCTCGACCGGCTCGCGCTGCAGGGCGACGAGGTGGTGCTCGACGCGGGCTGCGGCTCAGGCAAGATCACGCTCGAGCTCGCGCGGAGAGTGCCGAACGGCACGGTCTACGCGGTCGACGTCGCGCCGTCGATGGCAGAGCACACGCGCGAAGCGCTTGGCGAGCGTGCGACGGTGTTCTGTCAGGACCTGACCGCGCTGTCGCTGCCCGAGCCGGTCGACGTCACGTTCTCGAACGCCACCTTCCACTGGATCCCCGATCACGACGCGTTGTTCGCGGCGCTGCACCGCAACATGAAGCCGGGCGGGCGGCTGCTGGCCCAGTGTGGGGGCCGCGGCAACATCGACTCGTTCCGTCGCGCCGCCGACGAGATCGCCTTCCGGGAGCCGTTCGCGCCCTACTTCGCGGACTGGCAGCGGCCGTGGAACTACGCGACCGCCGACGAGACGGAGCAGCGCCTGACGGCAGCAGGCTTCGAGCAGGTCTCATGCTGGCTGCAGGACAAGCCGACCCCGCTCGCCGAGCCGCGGAGCTTCGTCACCACCGTCTGCCTCGTACGTCATCTGGACCCGCTGCCCGGCGAGCTGCGCGAGCGGTTCGTCGACGAGGTGCTCGAGGCGACACGACGACCCGGCGAACCGCTGCTGCTCGAGTACGTGCGCCTGAACATGTCGGCCGTTCGGGCCTGACACGGGCAGGCGCGCGCTCCACCGCGGGAGGGATGGTCAGTACCACGAAGGGGGGAGGTACCGGTCCCTCCGGTGGGCGTTTCGCTGGCGGGCGGTGGCTCGTACCGTTGGTCGCGCGATGACGGCACCCGGAAGGAGACACGCGTGAGGCGACCGCATTCAGTCAACGACGCTTACGAGGCACTGGGACGGTTCGTGGTGCGGTTCCGCTGGCCGGTCGTCATCTTCTGGGTGCTGGTCGCCGTCTTCACGACCGCCTCGCTGCCGTCGCTTGGCAGCGAGGTCAACGACAACAACAGCGCCTTTCTCCGCGCCAGCGCACCGAGCACCAAGGCCGCAAACCTCGCAGCCCCGCTGCTGGGTGGCGGCGCCGCCGGGCGCGTGTCGGAGATCACGATCATCGGCTCGCGGTCGGGGCAGCTGACAGCAGCCGATGACGGCGCGCTCGCGCGCGTCGCGGCGATGGCGAGGACGGTCCAGCACGTGGACTCGGTCCGCGAGCTGGGCTTGTCCTCCGACGGCCAGGCGGCACTGTTACGCGTCCGCGCGACGCTGAGTGCCAACGACATCACCAAGGACAAGGCGGTCGTCAAGGCGCTGCAGAGGACGTTCTCGCGCGCCAACCCACCACCCGGCCTGCAACTCCACCTCGCCGGCCAGGTCGCGACGCTGGTCGCCAACCAGGCGAGCTCGAACAAGTCGGGCAACAAGGTGCAGCTGTTCTCGATCCTGTTCATCATCGTGCTGCTGGTGCTGGTGTTTCGCAGCGTTCCGGCGGCGGTCGTGACGCTGTTGCCGGCCGGGTTGGCGCTGCTGATCTCGACGCGGCTGATCGGCGCGCTCGGCGCCGGCGGGCTGCAGATCTCGTCGGTCACGCAGGTGCTGCTGATCGTCCTGCTGCTAGGCGCCGGGACCGACTACGGCCTGTTTCTCGTGTTCCGCGTCCGCGAGGCGCTGCGCGACGGACAGCATCCACACGACGCCGTTCGCCACTCGATCGTCCGCGTCGGCGAATCGATCACCGCCTCGGGCGCGACCGTGATCATCGCGCTACTGACGCTGCTGCTGGCGAGCTTCGGGCTGTACCACGACCTCGGGGTTCCGCTCGCGGTCGGGATCGCAGTGATGCTGCTGATCGGTCTGACGCTGCTGCCGGCGCTGCTGGCGATTCTCGGACGGCGCGCGTTCTGGCCCTCAAAGGTGCAGCCGGGCACACAGCGCGAGGGCGCCTGGAGCCGGATCGCGTCGCGGCTCGTGCAGCGTCCGGCGGTGACACTGGGCGCCGGGCTCGTGCTGTTTCTGGCACTCGCCGCGGGCGCGCTCGGGTACGCGTCGTCTGGCTTCGGCGGCGCCACCACCGCCCCGACGGGCTCCGACGCTGCGGCGGGCAACGCGGCCCTGGCGCGGTACTTCCCGCAGTCCAGCAGCAACCCGGCGAACCTCGTGTTCGCTTACTCACAGCCGCTTTGGACGAGCCCGCAGCGGATCGCGACCGCCGGCGCCTCGCTGCGCGCATCGGGCGAGTTCACGCAGCTGGCAGGCCCGTTAAACCCGAACGGCACCGTGCTGCCGCCGGCGCAGCTGACGCGCCTGTATTCGCAACTTGGGCCGCCACAGCGGCTGCCGGTCGCCGAGCCGCCCAGCGTGCATGTTCCGGCCACGGTCTACAACGCCTACCGCGCATCCGCCGACTTCATCTCAGCCGACGGCCGCACGATGCAATACCAGGCGTCGCTGACCGCCGGTCCGCAGAGCTCGACGCAGGCGATGAACGCGACGCCTCGGGTCCGCGACGCCGTGCAAACGGCGGCCGACAGGTCCGGCGCGGTGGACTCAGGCGCGGCCGGCGAAGCGGCGGCCGTCTACGACATCAGCACGAGCGCCAACA
Organism: Solirubrobacteraceae bacterium; assembly: GCA_052147875.1. Taxonomy (GTDB): domain Bacteria; phylum Actinomycetota; class Thermoleophilia; order Solirubrobacterales; family Solirubrobacteraceae; genus Palsa-465. Next base: position 2,642 of record JBKQJQ010000515.1, read on the forward strand.
ACGACCTCGCACTGATCATCCCGGTCGCCGTGATCGCGATCGCGATTCTGCTGGCGCTCGTGCTTCGGAGCCTCGTCGCGCCCGTCTACCTGATCATCAGCGTCGTCCTGTCCTACCTGGCGGCGCTCGGGGTGGCGACGATCATCTTCATCGATGTCGCCGGCGACAGCGGGATCATCTTCATCCTCCCGTTCCTGATGTTCATATTCCTGCTGGCGCTCGGCGAGGACTACAACATTCTTGTGATGACGCGGATCCGCGAGGAGGCGCGCCACATGCCGCTCCGCGAGGCGGTCGTCAAGGCGATCGGCCGCACGGGCTCGACCGTCACCTCGGCCGGCACGATCCTCGGAGGCACGTTCCTCGTGTTCGGGATCGTCGGCGGTGGCGGGTCCCAAGGCAGCCAGCTTCGGGCGATCGGCTTCGGCCTGGCGATCGGGATCCTGATGGATACGTTCTTGGTCCGGACGCTGCTGGTGCCGTCGACCGTGATCCTGCTGGGGCGCTGGAACTGGTGGCCGTCGGCGATGTCTAGGGGCGACGACGAGCTCCGGGTCCGAGCCCCGGATACTGCCCCGAGCCCGGTCAGCTCGTCATAGATACGGTTCCAGCCGGATCGCGGCGCTGTAGTCGGCCCGAGACGGCATTTGCATGACCTGTCTGGTGCCGGCCGTGCGCGGTTCGTTACCGGTCGCGATCGGATACGGTGGCCAGCCATCATGTCGGCCAACGTAGTCCTACTGCCAGGCGACGGGATCGGACCCGAGATCATCGGGCCGGCAGTCGATGTGCTGCGCGCGGTCGGGGCGGAGTTCGATTACGAGGAGCACGTGTTCGGGGGCGCCGCGATCGACGAACATGGGGTCGCGCTGACCGACGACACGCTCGCCGCCTGCAAGGCCGCCGATGCGGTGCTGCTGGCCGCCGTCGGTGGACCGAAGTGGGACACGACGGACCCGGCCAAGCCGCGCCCCGAGCAGGGCCTGCTGGGCCTCCGCAAGGGGCTTGGCCTGTTTGCGAACCTGCGGCCCGTCAAGCCGCTCCCGGCCCTATACGAGGCGAGCCCGCTGAAGCGCGAGGTGATCGAGCGGACGAACCTGCTCGTGGTGCGCGAGCTGACCGGCGGGATCTATTTCGGAGACAAGACCCGGACCCCGGACAGCGCCTCGGACGCGTGCGTCTACACGCGGGTCGAGATCGAGCGGATCGCACGGGTCGCGTTCGGCGCCGCGAAGTCTCGTGTGACCAGCGTCGACAAGGCAAACGTGCTCGAGACCAGTCGTCTGTGGCGCGAGGTCGTGCGCGACGTGCACAGCAGCGAGTTCCCGAACATCGAGCTCGAGCACCTGTTGGTCGACAACGCGGCGATGCGCCTGGTTGCGGCGCCGCGGCACTTCGAGGTGATCCTGACCGAGAACATGTTCGGCGACATCCTGTCCGACGAGGCCGCAATGCTGACCGGCTCGCTGGGGATGCTCCCGAGCGCCTCGCTCGGCGAGGGTGGACCGGGTGTATTCGAGCCCGTCCATGGGTCGGCCCCGGACATCGCCGGTCAAGGAGTCGCCAACCCGCTGGCGATGTTCCTGTCCGCAGCGATGATGCTGCGCCACGGATTTGGCATGGAAGCCGAAGCGGCGGCGGTAGAATCGGCCGTCGATCGTGCGCTTGCCGAGGGGCTGCGCACGCCGGACCTGGGGGGCGATGCGACCACCGCGCAAGCCACCCAGGAGGTCCTCAATCACCTTTAAGGAGCAGTCTCGTGGAACAAGCCGACCTCATCTGGCACAACGGAGAGCTGGTTGCCTGGGAGGACGCGAAGATCCACGTACTGACGCACGGGCTGCACTACGGGACGGGGGTGTTCGAGGGCGAGCGCGCCTACGAGACTGACCGTGGAACGGCGATCTTCCGCCATCACGACCACCTCGACCGGCTGATGAAGTCCGCCGAGCTCTACTACATGCCGGTCCCCTACACGCTCGAGGAGCTGCGCTCGGCGACCCACGAGCTGATCGTCGCCAACGGCTTTCGCGAGTGCTACATCCGACCGATCATCTACCGCGGCTACGGCCAGATGGGGCTGTATCCGCTCGACTGTGAGGTTTCGGTCTCGATCGCTGCTTGGGTGTGGCCCGCGTACCTGGGCGAGGAGAGCAAGCGCACCGGGGTGCGTGCCAAGGTCTCGAGCTGGCGCCGGATCTCCGGGGACTCACTGATCCCGCACTCGAAGGCCAGCGGCCAGTACCTCAATAGCGTGCTCGCCAAGATCGAGGCTTCGAAGGCCGGCTACCAGGAGGCCATCCTGCTCGACTCGCGCGGCTTCGTCTGCGAGGGCTCGGGCGAGAACATCTACGCGGTCCGCGACGGACAGATCATCACGCCGCCCCAGTCGGCCAGCATCCTCGACGGGATCAACCGCCGCTCGATCCTGACGATCGCCCGGGACCTGGGCTACGAGGTGATCGAGCGCGACCTCGCGCGCGCCGAGTTGACGCTCGCCGACGAGGTGTTCTTCTCGGGCACGGCGGCCGAGCTGGTCCCGATCCGCGAGATCGACGACCACATGATCGGCGACGGGTCCGGCGCGGGGCCAATCACGCGCGAGATTCAGCGCGTCCACGACGACGCGCTGCATGGACGCGAGCCGCGCTACGCGGAGTGGCTCGACATCGTCGGTGTCCCATCCGCGCACCCGGCTTCGTAGACCCCCGGGGTATGAGCCGAATCGCGCTCTATGACACGACCCTGCGCGACGGGATGCAGGGCGAGGGGATGTCGCTGTCGGCGCTCGAGAAGCTGCGCGTCGCGCACCGGCTCGATGAGCTGGGCATCGACCTGATCGAGGCCGGCTTTCCGAGCTCGAACCCGAAGGAGCTTGAGCTGTTCGAGCTGCTGGCCGGGGAGCAGTTCGTCAACGCGCAGATCGCCGCCTTCGGGATGACCCGACGCCGCGGCGTGGAGGCGGGCGCCGACCCGGGGCTGCGCGTGCTGGCGGACTGCTTCGCTCCGGTCTGCACGCTCGTCGGCAAGACATGGACGCTGCACCTCGAGAAGGTCGTCAAGGTCGATCGCGATGAGAACCTGCGGATGATCTCGGAGTCGGTCGGGCTGCTGGCCGGCGAGGGTAAGCGTGTGATCTATGACGCCGAGCACTTCTTCGACGGGTTCGCCGACGACCGCGACTACGCGCTTCGCTGCCTGCGGGCGGCGGCCGAGGCAGGCGCCGAGACCGTCGTTTGCTGCGACACGAACGGCGGCACGTTGCCGCACGTGATCGGCGCCGCGATGACCGAGGTCGTGCAGGAGCTGCGCGGCGCGGTGCGGATCGGCATTCACACGCACGACGACGCCGGCTGCGGCGTGGCGAACTCGCTGGCGGCGGTGTTGGCGGGGGCGACGCACGTCCAGGGCACGATCAACGGCTACGGCGAGCGCTGCGGAAACGCCAACCTGATCTCGATCGTCCCCAACCTGCGGCTCAAGCTCGGTTACGAATGCCTGACCGATGCCCAGCTCGCGCAGCTGACCCCGACCGCGAACTACATCGCCGAGCTGTTGAACTTCACCCCTGACCCCGATGACCCGTACGTCGGCCGCAACGCATTCGCTCACAAGGGCGGGATGCACGTCGCCGGAGTGGCTGCCGACCCGGCGACGTTCGAGCACATCGAGCCGGAGATCGTCGGCAATCGCCGCGAAATGTTGATCTCCGAGCTGTCAGGCAAGGGAACAGTGCAGGCGCGCGCCCGCGAGGCAGGACTCGAGCTCGACGACGCGACCGCGGCCGAGGTCGTCGAGCGGGTCAAAGCGCGCGAACACCGCGGCTACCACTACGAGGCTGCGGACGGCTCATTCGAGCTGCTGCTGCGCAAGGAGACCGGCGACTATGAACCGCTGTTCAGGCTCGAGTCATGGCGGGCGATCGTTGAGAAGCGCGCCGACGGGCGTGTCGAGACCGAGGCGACGATCAAGATCTGGGTCGACGGCGAGCGCTACGTCCGCACGGCTGAGGGCAACGGCCCGGTCCACGCGCTCGACCGCGCGCTGCGCGAGGCGCTGGTCGAGATCCACCCACACCTGCGCGATATCGAACTCGTCAACTTCAAGGTCCGAATCCTCGACGAGACGAAGGGCACGGGCGCGGTCACGCGGGTCCTGCTCGATGTCTCCGACGGTGACCGCGTGTGGGGCTCGATCGGGGTGTCGGAGAACGTGATCGAGGCCTCGTGGGAGGCGCTGGTCGACTCGCTCGAGTACGGCATGCAGGCCGGGGCGCGCTCCGTACTGCGCAAGGCGCCGGCGCCGGGCGCGTGATCGAGGCCGGCCCGGAGCAGGTACCGCTGGCGCGGCCGGTGCTCGGCGCCGCGGAGGAGGAACGCGTGATCGCCGTTCTGCGCTCCGGGCAGCTGTCGCTAGGTCCACTGCTGGGTGAGTTCGAGCGCGCGTTCTGCTCGCATCTGAGGGCGGATTTTGGCTCCGCGGTATCGAGCGGCACCGCCGGGTTGCACCTCGCCCTGCGGGCGGTCGGGGTGAGCGACGGCGACGAGGTCGTGACGACCCCGTTCTCGTTCGTCGCGAGCGCCAACACGATCCTGTACGAGCGCGCGCGGCCCGTGTTCGCCGACATCGACCCGGTGACCTTGAACATCGACCCGCAGGCCGCCGCGGCGGCGGTCACGGGGCGCACCAGCGCGCTGCTCCCGGTTCACATCTTCGGTTACCCGGCCGACGTCCCGGCGTTGGAGCGGTTGGGGTTGCCGATCGTCGAGGACGCGTGCGAGGCCCTCGGCGGGGTCCACGGTGACGGTGTTGCGGTCGGCGCGCGTGGCCACCCGGCGGTGTTCGGCTTCTATGCCAACAAGCAGCTGACGACCGGCGAGGGCGGCATCGTGATGACCGCCGACCCGGCGATCAAGGAGCGGATCGACTCCGAGCGCAACCAGGGGCGGGCGCCCGACCTCGGGTGGCTCGACCACGACCGGCTGGGGTTCAACTACCGCCTGTCGGACATCGCGTGCGCGATCGGGCTAGCGCAGCTCGAGCGCCTCGAGGAGCTGCTGGCGGGTCGTGCGCGCGCCGCGGATCTGTATCGCGAGGCGCTGGCGGGCGTCGAGGAGCTACAGCTTCCGTGTCCGGACACCGGCGGAGACCGCCGCGGCTGGTTCGTGTTCGTCGTCCAGCTGCCGCACGGGGTCGACCGCGACGAGACGGTCCGCGCGCTCGGCGCACGAGGGATCCAGAGCAAGCCCTACCTGCCCGCGATTCACCTGATGAGCTTCTACCGGGAGCGCTTCGGCTACCGGGGGGGTGAGTTTCCGGTCTGCGAGGACGTCGCCGCGCGGTCGATCGCGCTGCCGTTCTTCCCACAGATCACGGAGGGTCAGGTCGCCCGCGTCACCGCGCAGCTGCTGGCCGTGCTGGGACGCTGACCTGCGCGGCGCCGGCTGTCCATAATGGGCGCGTGTCCCGGTTCGCGGAACCTCCCGACGCCGCCTTTCGTCGCCTCAACGACTCGATCTCGTTCGACTGGCGGCTGAGCCCGTACGACGTCGACCAGTCGGTCGCGCACGCGACGATGCTCGCCGCGCAGGGGATCATCAGTGGCGAGGACCGCGATCAGCTGCTGACCGGCCTCGAGCAGGTCCGGCGCGAACTCGCCGACGGCTCGTTCCCGTTCGCCGACGGCGACGAGGACATCCACATGGCGATCGAGCGCCGGCTGATCGAGATCGTCGGTCCGGTCGGTGGCAAGCTGCACACGGCCCGCTCGCGCAACGACCAGGTCGCGACCGACATGGCGCTGTTCGTCCGCGCCCATGCCCACGAGGCGATCGAGCGGATCCAGCGGCTCGGCCGGACGCTGATCGGGCTCGCCGAGCGCCACCTGGACTGGCCGCTGCCCGGCTACACACATTTGCAGCGCGCGCAGCCGGTCTACCTCAGCCACCACCTGCTGGCCTACGTCTGGATGCTGGCCCGCGACCGTGAGCGGTTCGAAGCGGTGATCACGGCGACCGGCAAGCTGCCGCTGGGGGCCGGAGCGCTCGCCGGAGTCACCTTCGACACCGACCGCGGGTCTGTGGCCGCTCAGCTCGGGTTTTCTGGAGTCGCTGAGAACTCGATCGACGCGGTCTCGAACCGCGATTTCGTGCTCGACTACCTGGCGGCTGCCGCCACGTGTGCGACCCACCTGTCACGGCTCGGGGCCGAGATCGTGCTGTGGTCAAGCGAGGAGTTCGCGTTCTGCGAGGTCTCCGACGCGTGGGCGTCGGGGTCGTCGATCATGCCGCAGAAGAAGAACCCGGATGCGGCTGAGCTGCTGCGTGCAAAGGCGCCGCGACTGGCCGGAAACCTGGTGGCGCTGCATGGCGTGATGCACGGCCTGCCGCTGACCTACAACAAGGACATGCAGGAGGACAAGGAGCGCCTGTTCGACAGCTGCGACACGCTCGAGCCGTCGCTCGACGCGGCGCAGGGGATGCTCGAGACGATCACCTTCAAGCGCGACCGGCTCGCGCAGGCCGCGGGCGACGAGCTGCTGGCCGCGACCGACGTCGCCGATCTGCTGGTGCGTCGGGGGATGCCGTTCCGCGAGGCGCACGGCGTCGTCGCGGGCCTCGTCCGCAAGGCGATCGACAGCGACAAACGGCTGTCGGAGCTGACCCCGGCCGAGCTCGCCGAGCAGTCCCCGCTGCTCGACGGCGAGTTCTACCGGCTGCTCGAGGATGGCGCGTGGCTCGAGACCAAGGTCTCCGAGGGCGGCACAAGCCTGGAACGGGTGCGCGAGCAACTACAGCGCGCACGTGCGGCGCTGAGTTGAAGCCGTCGTTCTATGACCGGCCGGTACTGGAGGTCGCCCCCGACCTGATCGGCTGCGTGGTCGCCCACGGCGAGACCGCCGGGGTGATCGTCGAGGCCGAGGCCTACCACGAGTCCGAGCCTGCGTCCCACGCGTTCGTCGGCCTGACGCCAAGGACCACGACGCTGTTCGGGCCTCCGGGTCGCGCGTACGTGTATCGCTCGTACGGCGTCCATGCGCTGCTGAACGCGGTCTGTGAGCCATCGGGAATCGGAGCGGGGGTGCTGATTCGCGCTCTGCAGCCGCTGGCCGGACTGGATCTGATGCGCGTCCGGCGCGGTTTGGAGCGCGAGCGGGATCTGTGTTCGGGGCCGGGCAAGCTGACGCAGGCGCTGGGAATCGAGCTCGATCTCAACGGCTCCGATCTGCAGCTTGGGCCGATCCTCATCTCGCGCCGGCCGCGAGCGTGGCGCGACGTCGAGGTCATCTGCGATCGACGGATCGGGATCACGCGTGCGGCCGAGCTGCCATGGCGGTTCACCGCGGCGAGAAGTCGGTACGTGTCGCGACCGTTCCGTGCGGTCGCGGCCGTTTCAGGCTGACCCGGGGGTCAGCCCCCGCCAAGTCCGGCGCCGCCAT
>JBKQJQ010000516.1:0-8023 GCA_052147875.1 Solirubrobacteraceae bacterium
ACCGCCTGTCCCGCTTGTATGATCGGCAGCGCGATGGTGGCAAAAAGCGCGCGCTTAGTTGCGCCGGTCGCCCTCGCCGCGGTGGCCGTGGCGACGTATCTGATCCTCCATGCCGGTCTCGACACGCACCACGTACCGACGACGACGTCCAGCCTGCCGTCGAACGGGCACGTCGCGTCCGGTCAGCACCACCACCGGGCGCCGCGGTTCTACGACGTCAAGGCAGGCGACACGTTGAGCGAGATATCGGTCAAGACCCACGTCTCGATCGTCACGATCACGGCGCTCAACCCGGGGCTGAACCCGGACGCGCTGCAGAGCGGTCAGCGGCTGAGGTTGCGACGGTGAGCGGCGCTGCCGCTCGCCAGCCGCACGCGACCGCCTTGCATCACGTGCTCGTCGCCGCGGCCCGACGACTGCTATGCGGCGCCGGATGCGCGATCGCGCTTCTGCTGGCCGCGAGCCCCGCCGCGTCGGCCATGGTGCCACCGCCGAGGTTGAGCGTCAGCGCCGCGATCCTGATCGAGCAGAGCACGGGCCACGAGCTGTACGGCGTTGACGCCAATCGCGAGCTGCCGATCGCCAGCACGACCAAGCTTATGACGGCGCTCGTGACACTCGAGCACGTGCACCACCTGAGCAGGGTGTTCACCAACCCCGACTACCACGCCGCCGCGGTCGACTCGCAGATCGGGCTTGAGCCGGGCGAGCGGATGAGCGTCCACGACCTGCTGCTGGCCTTGATGCTCCCGAGCGCAGACGACGCAGCCGAGGATCTCGCGTACAACGTCGGGCACGGCTCGGTTGCGCGCTTCATCGCGATGATGAACGCACAAGCGCGAGTGCTAGGGCTCACGCAGACGCACTACTCGACGCCGATCGGCCTCGACACGCCGGGCAATTATTCGTCGGCCGCTGACCTCGTCAAGCTCGCCAGCTACGACCTCGAGCACTCGCGTTACTTCGCGCGGATCGTCGCGCTCCCGCACGCGGTCCTGCGCTCGGGGAACTACCCGCGCTACGTCGTCAACCGCAACGATCTAGTGGCCGAGTATCCGTGGATCAACGGCGTCAAGACCGGCCACACCAACGATGCCGGTTACGTCCTCGTCGCTTCGGGGCACCGGGACGGCATGACCCTGATCAGCGCGGTGCTTGGCACCACCAGCGAGGCGTCGCGCGACGCGAACACACTCGCGCTGCTGGACTACGGGTTCGCGAACTTCCGACTCGCGCACCTGGTCAAGCCGGGGCAGACGCTAGCGGCGCCGCCGGTGCGCGAGCAGCCCGGAAAGCATGCCGCGCTGGTCGCGGCGAGTGGGGTGACGGACGTGGTCGCGCGCACCGCGCACGTCCGGATTCGCGTCAGCGCCCCGCACGAGCTGAGCGGACCGATGCCGCAGGGGGCGCGTCTGGGCAGCGCGACCGTGTTCGTCGGCGGGCGACCCGTGGCGACCGTGCCGCTGGTGCTCGCGCAGGCGGTGCCGGCCGTCGGCTCGCTGACGCTCGCCGCGCGGTTCATCACGAAGCCGCTGACGTTGGTGCTGATCGTCGGCCTCGGTTTCGCGGCCGCGCTAGCGTTCGCGGGGCGACGCCGCAGACGCGCCCGAGCGTCGAAGGGAGGATTGGAGGCCGCATGATCATCACCGTCACGCTCAACGCGGCGATTGACAAGACGCTCGAGGTGCCGAGCTTCACGCCTGGCCGCCGTCACCGCACCGTTGACCAGACGACGATGCCGGGCGGCAAGGGGGTCAACATTGCGCGCGCGATAAAGCGGCTTGGCCAGCCCGTGATCGCGACCGGGTTCGCCGGTGGCGCCACCGGGACACGCGTCGTCGAGGCGCTAAGCGGCGAGTCGATTCTCAACGACTTCGTCCGGATCCACGACGAGTCGCGAACCAACACGGTCGTGCTGGACCCGACGACCGGCATGCACACGGAGATCAACGAGCGCGGCCCCGCGATCTCTGACCAGGAGCTCGAATTGTTCCGCGAGAAGCTCCTCTACCTCGCCCAGGGTGCGAGCATCTGCGTGTTCGCCGGCAGCCTTCCGCGCGGCGTCGAGCAGGACGTCTACTACTCGCTGATCCGCGAGGTACGCAGGCTCGGGGTGACGACGATGATCGACACCGAAGGCGAGCCGCTGCGGCTCGCGATCCGGGCCGAACCCGACCTCGTGTCGCCCAACGAACTCGAGGCCGAGGAGCTGGTCGGTCACGAGTTCCACGACGCCGACGATCGCGCCCAGGCGGTCGTTGAGATGACCCGGCTGGGGGCCCACGAGGCGATCATGACCGTGTCCGACGGCTGCTACGCGCGGGTGCTCGAGAAGGGCACACCGACGCTGCACCGGGTCCGGGTGCAGGAGCAGTCGGCGCGCTCGGTCGTCGGCTCGGGCGATGCGTTCCTCGCCGGCTATGTGGCGGCCCGGTACGCGGGCCAGGAGCCGGTCGAGTGCCTCCGCTTCGGGGTCGCCTGCGGGGCCGAGTCGACCCAGCACTTCGGTGCCGGGATCATCGATCCGGCGCTCGTCGAGCGGTTGCTGGGCGAGGTCGAAGCCGAGCGGCTCGAGCTCGCGGCCGAGATCGGCTGACCCGCTCGCGCCCGCCGCCGAGCGCGCCGCGGCCGGGCCGTCAACCGCCCCGGGGTTCGCGTGTGCCGCTGCTAGGATCGATCGACCGATGGCTGCCGCCACATCGTCGCTTGAGTTTTTGTCCGAGTCGCCGTTTACGCTTCTGAGATGGAAGTAGAGATCGGCCGCGGCAAGAAGGCCCGTCGGGCCTACGGATTCGACGACATCGCGATCGTCCCGTCGCGGCGGACGCGCGATCCGGACGACATCGACATCACGTGGACGCTCGGTCCGTACCGGTTCGAGCTCCCGATGCTGGCGGCCGCGCTCGACGGGGTCGTGTCGCCCGAGACCGCCGGCCTGATCGGCAAGCTCGGTGGGCTCGCGGTGCTCAACCTCGAGGGCATCTTCTGCCGCTACGAGGACGCCGACTCGCAGCTCGAGCGGATCGCGAGCTTCTCGCGCGAGATCTCCACCCGAGAGATGCAGGACATCTACCGTGAGCCGGTCAAGCCCGAGCTGATCGCCAGGCGGATCGCCGAGATCAAGTCCCATGGCGTTGTCGCGGCCGCCTCGCTGACGCCGCAGAAGGTTCGCGCCTACTACGAGATCGCACTCGAGGCCGGCCTCGACATCCTCGTCATCCAGGGCACGGTCGTCTCAGCCGAGCACGTCTCGCGCGACGAGACCCGGCCACCGCTGAACCTGAAGGAGTTCATCCGCGAGCTCGCGCCGACGCCGGTCGTCGTCGGCGGTTGCGCGTCCTACCACACGGGCCTGCACTTGATGCGGACCGGTGCCGCCGGCGTCCTCGTCGGCGTCGGGCCAGGCGCAATCTGCACCACCCGCGGCGTGCTCGGGATCGGGGTCCCGCAGGCGACGGCGATCGCCGACGTCGCGGCCGCCCGCTCCCAGCACATGCTCGAGACCGGCGACTACGTCAAGGTGATCGCCGACGGCGGAATGCGCAACGGCGGCGATATCGCGAAGGCGATTTCCTGCGGTGCCGACGCGGTGATGATCGGTTCCGCGCTGGCGCGGTCGTACGAGGCGCCGGGGCGCGGCTACAACTGGGGCATGGCGACCTTCCACCCGACGCTGCCGCGTGGAACGCGCGTCGCGACCACCCAGAACGGCACACTCGAGGAGATCATTAAGGGCCCGGCCCGCGAGAACGACGGCACCTTCAACCTGATGGGTGGGCTGCGCACTTCGATGGCGACCTGTGGGTATCGCGACATCGCCGAGTTCAACCGCGCCGAGCTGATGGTCGCGCCGGCGCTGCAGACCGAGGGCAAGCACCTCCAGCGCGAGCAGGGCGTCGGGATGGGCGCTGGCAGCCGGGCAGCGGCGGTCGGTGTCGCCGACTAGCCCGGATCTCGACCTCGAGGGGGCGTCTGCGCCCGATCTACGCGACGAGCTGCCGGCCGCGACCGACGAGGTCGTGGTGCTTGACTACGGCGGCCAGTACTCGCAGCTGATCGCGCGGCGCGTCCGCGAGTGCGGTGTGTTCTCTGAGCTGCTGCCGCACCACACCGGCGCCGACGAGGTCTCGCGTCGCCGGCCGAGGGGCGTGATCCTGTCGGGCGGCCCCGCGTCTGTCTACGCGCCCGACGCGCCCCCGCTTGACGCCGAGCTGCTCGAGCTCGGGGTCCCGGTGCTCGGCATCTGCTACGGGATGCAGCTGATCGCGCTCGAGCTGGGCGGTCGAGTCGAGGGGGCCGAGGTCGGCGAGTTCGGCCGCTCGCAGCTGACCGTGCACCAGAACGGCAGGCTGCTCGCCGGCACCCCGGCGGAGCAGTCGTGCTGGATGTCACACCGCGACACGGTGTTCGCACCGCCGCCTGGGTTTGAGGCGCTGGCTTCGTCGACCGCGTCGCCGGTTGCCGCGTTCGAGTCGCCGCAGCGTGGCGTGTACGGCATCCAGTTCCACCCCGAGGTCGTCCATACGCCCTACGGCCAGCAGGTGCTGACCAACTTCCTGCGCGACATCTGCGGCTGCGACGGAGCGTGGAGCGCGGCCTCGGTGATCGACGACCAGATCGCGCGGATCCGCGCCCAGGTCGGCGACGGGCGTGCGATCTGCGGCCTGTCCGGTGGCGTCGACTCGAGCGTCGCGGCGCTGCTCGTGCACCGCGCGATCGGCGACCGGCTGACTTGTGTGTTCGTCGACCACGGTCTGATGCGCAAGAACGAGGGTGAGCAGGTGATCTCCGCGTTCCGCGATACGTTCAAGGTGCCGCTGGTGGCGGTCGACGCCGCGGATCGGTTCCTGGTGCGGCTGAAGGGCGTCAGCGATCCCGAGCGCAAGCGCAAGCTGATCGGCGCCGAGTTCATCCGCGTTTTCGAGGAGGAGGCCGCCAAGCTTGACGACGTCCGCTTCCTCGTCCAGGGAACCCTCTACTCAGACGTGATCGAGTCGGGCGGCGGCACGGGCGCGGCGACGATCAAGTCCCATCACAATGTCGGCGGACTGCCCGACGACCTCGAGTTCGAGCTCGTCGAGCCGCTGCGGACGCTGTTCAAGGACGAGGTGCGTGCGGTCGGGGCCGAGCTCGGCCTCCCCGAGCGGCTCGTCTGGCGTCAGCCGTTCCCCGGACCAGGGTTGGCGATCAGGATCGTCGGCGGCGAGGCGACGCGAGAGCGGCTCGACACGCTGCGCGAGGCAGACGCGATCCTTCAGGACGAGATCCGGAAGGCCGGCCTGTACCGGGAGTTGTGGCAGTCGTTCTGCGTCCTGCCCGACATCCGCACCGTCGGCGTCCAGGGCGACGAGCGCACGTACGGCAACGTGATCGCGATCCGCGCGGTCACGAGCGACGACGCGATGACCGCCGACTGGGCCAGGCTGCCCTACGACCTGCTCGAGCAGATCGCGTCGCGGATGATCAACGAGATCCGCCCGGTCGGCCGGGTCGTGCTGGACATCACCAGCAAGCCGCCGGGCACGATCGAGTGGGAATAGTGATTAGCCGCCCCGGACGTCGCCGAGTACCCATGCGTGCGCGAGCACGGGTTTCACGTACGGGCTGAGATCCTCTGGCAGGTCGGTGCGGCCGAACCAATGGGTCGCCGCGATCTCGCCCTCGTCCACCGTCAAGATTGGCGCGCCGACCTCCGCCTGAAACAAGTGGATCGTGTCGCGCCGGTGGTCGACCGTTCCACGGATCTGGCCGATCGCCGTCCACGGCGCCGAGCCCAGTCCCAATTCCTCCTCCATCTCGCGGCGGGCGGCGTCGAGCGGCGGCTCGCCGCGCTTGACGGCTCCACCGGGCAGGTCCCACGACCGCCGCCCGTACGTATGGCGCACGAGCAACACCTGATCCTGAGTGGTGGCCAGGCACTTGACGCCGCTCTTCTCCGGACGCCAGACGAACCACACCACCTGCAGAACGCGGTATGCGATGCGGTATGCGACACGGCGGATTGGAACAGGAAGCTGCACGCAATCAGCGTAAGCCCTCTACCCCTGAGGATTGACTATCATCGACGTGGGCCGCGCGATCGTCGCGCGGCTTGTGTGTGCCATGAAGACATACGTAGCCACTCCAGTAGATCGCGAGCGCAACTGGCTCGTCGTCGACGCGACCGGGCAGACGCTCGGCCGACTCGCGACGCAGATCGCGGATGCGCTGCGCGGCAAGCGCAAGCCAACCTACACGCCGCACGTCGATACGGGCGATTTCGTGATCGTGATCAACGCTGAGAAGATCAGGGTCACCGGCAACAAGCTTGCCGACAAGCGCTACTACCGCCACTCGGGTTACCCCGGGGGCCTGAAGTCCCGCACGCTCGCGGAGATGCTCGAGCGCCGGCCCGAGGAGGTCATCCGCCTCGCCGTCAAGGGGATGCTGCCGCGCAACCGGCTTGCGCGCAGGCAGATCACGAAGCTCAAGGTTTACGCCGGCCCCGATCATCCGCACGCCGCCCAGCAGCCTCAACCGATGGAGATTTCGCAGTGACCGACGCCGAGCAGCCCAAGGACGAGCAGCGCAACGAGGAGCCTCAGGCGCCTGACGAGCAGACGCTGGCAGCTGAGGCTCCGGCAGCTGAGGTCCCGGCCGAGGAGGCTCCGGCAGCTGAGGCCCCGGCCGAGGAGGCTCCGGCAGCTGAGGTCCCGGCCGAGGAGGCTCCGGCAGCTGAGGCCCCGGCCGAGGAGGCTCCAGCCGCCGAAGCTGAGCAGGCACCGGCCGCCGAACAGGCCCCGGCGGCCGCGGGTGAGCAGGCACCAGCCGACGAGGAGGAAGTGGAGTACGAGCCGACTCCCCGCCAGCGCCCGGAGATCCCCGGCGCCGACCTGATCCCCGACATCGTCTCCGAGACCGAGGACTTTCTCGATGCGGAGGCGCGCGCAGCGGCCGAAGCTGAGGCCGAGGAGGCAGCGCTGGCGCGCGATCAGGACGATCAGGAGGAGGCGCGGCCGATCGCTGACGCCGCGATCGACCTCGCCGCGGGCGCCCGCTACACATCGACCGGCAAGCGCAAGACCGCGGTCGCGCGCGTGATCCTCAAGCCCGGCACCGGCACGTACGCGATCAACGGCAAGGAGCTCGAGGCGTTCTTCCCGCGCGACACGCTGCAGCGGATCATCCGCCAGCCGCTCGAGGCCGTCGGCTATGAGTCGCGCATGGATGTCGTGGCGAGGATGCACGGGGGCGGCGTCGCCGCTCAGGCGGGCGCGCTCCGGCACGGGATCTCGCGGGCACTGATCGTCGCCGACCCGAACCTCCGGGGCGAGCTAAAGCGACGCGGCTTCCTGACCCGCGACCCGCGCGTCAAGGAACGCAAGAAGGCGGGCCTCAAGAAGGCTCGCAAGCGTCCGCAGTTCTCAAAGCGTTAGCTTCTGCCGCCATGCCGCGCCAGCTTTTCGGCACGGACGGCGTCCGTGGCCGCGCCGGGGAGTTCCTGACCGCCGAGTTGGCGCTCGCGCTTGCCCGGACAGCGGTCGCCAGGTCCGAGCACTCTGCGCCGCAGGTCCTGATCGTCCGCGACACGCGCGAGTCCGGCGAGATGCTCGAGGCCGCCGTCGCGGCGGGCGTGAGCGCGGCCGGCGGCGATGCCCTGCTGGGCGGGGTTCTGCCCACGCCCGCCGCGCCGCTGTTGATCGGCCGCTACGGGCTGCACCTGGGAGTGGTGCTGTCCGCCTCGCACAACACCTATCGCGACAACGGCATCAAGTTCTTCGCCGGCGACGGCAACAAGCTCTCCGACGAGACCGAGCTGGTGATCGAGCGTGAGCTCGAGCTACGCGTGGGCCAACAGCGCCCGGCGGGCGCGAACGCCGAGCACGCGCGCCCGATCGGGCGCGTGCGCGAGCTGCACGTGCGCTTTCAGGAGCTCGATCTGGGCGGCGTCGACGTGCTGCTGGACTGCGCCAACGGCGCCACCTACGAGGTGGCGCCCGAGAACTTTCGCCGTCTCGGCGCGAGCGTGTCCGTGACGGCGGAC
>JBKQJQ010000517.1:0-4511 GCA_052147875.1 Solirubrobacteraceae bacterium
CTGTGCCTCGCGCTCGCGCTGTGGAACGGCGCCGACCCGATTCTCAAGGAGCGGATGTTCGGGCTCTCCAACGGCCAGGGCAATCACGGCGAGGACGTGAAGGAGTACTGGTTCTACCTGGACAGCACGCCGACCCATTCCTACCTCAAGTACCACTACAAGTACCCGCAGCGGTCATTCCCCTACGAAGACCTGATCGAGACCAACGCCGGACGCGGCAAGCAGGACATGGAGTACGAGCTGCTCGACACCGGGATCTTCGACGAGGATCGCTACTTCGACGTGATCGTCGAATACGCCAAGGCCGGCGACGAGGACATCGTGATGCTGGTCACGGCCCACAACCGCGGCCCCGACCACGCGACGCTGCATCTTTTGCCGACGCTCTGGTTTCGGAACACATGGTCGTCGGGTGGCGACGTGCCACGCCCGTCGATCGAGGCGGTCGACGCCGAGCCCGGACTGACCGCGGCGCAAGCCACCCATCGCGAGCTGGGCGACTGGCTCCTGTGCGTCGAGGCCGGCACACCACTGCTGTTCTGCGACAACGAGACCAACAACGAGCGCCTGTTCGGCACCCCCAACCCCACCCCGTACGTCAAGGACGGGATCAACGACCTGATCGTCGACGGCAGAACCGACGCGGTCAACCCCGCGCAGACCGGCACCAAGGTCGCCGCCCACCACACACTCGAGCTCGAGCCAGGCGAGTCGTCCACGGTCCGAGTCCGGTTGGCACGGCGTCACACCGGTGCCGCACTGGCGCAACCGCTCGGTCCGGAGTTCGATCGCACGCTGGACGACCGCCGCACGGAGGCCGACAGGTTCTATGCGAAGGTGATCCCAGCGGAGCTCAGCTCGGACGAGCAGCTGGTGATGCGCCAGGCGCTGGCCGGTCTGCTGTGGGGCAAGCAGTACTACGAGTACGACGTACACCGGTGGTTGCGAGAGCACCAAATCGACCCGTGGAGCTCGAGCGCCCCCAGTTCGGGCGTCCGCAACCTGCCCTGGTTTCACATGCTCGCCGGCGACGTGATCTCGATGCCGGACAAGTGGGAATACCCATGGTTCGCGGCCTGGGACCTTGCGTTCCACTGCGCGCCGCTGGCGCTGGTCGACGTCGACTTCGCCAAGCAGCAGGTCGAGCTGCTGCTCAGCACCCGCTATCTGCACCCCAATGGCCAGATCCCCGCCTACGAGTGGAACTTCTCAGACGTCAATCCGCCCGTCACGCCGTGGGCAGCGCTGTTCGTCTACGAACGCGAGGCCGAGATCCGCGGCGAGGGCGACCACGAGTTCCTGGCGCGGGTGTTCGATCGCCTGCTGACGAACTTCACCTGGTGGGTCAACCGTAAGGATCCCGACGACCGCAACTTGTTCCAGGGCGGCTTTTTGGGGCTGGACAACATCGGGATCTTCGACCGCTCGGCGCCGCTGCCGGGCGGCGGCACGCTTGAGCAGGCGGACGGCACAGCGTGGATGGCGCTCTACTGCCAGTGGATGCTGCAGATCGCGGTCGAGCTGTCGACGCGCGAGCCGGCGTACGCCGACATGGCGGCGAAGTTCATCTCGCACTTCATGTGGATCTCGATCGCGATGAATCCACCCGAGGGGGACGCGTCACTGTGGGACGAGCAGGACGGCCTCTACTACGACGTGATGAGGATGCCGGACGGTGCCGCGATCGAGCTCAAGGTGCGGTCGCTTGTCGGCCTGCTGCCGCTGTGCGCGACGACCGTCTTCGAGCCGGAGGTGGTCGAGCGTTTTCCAGCGCTGATGACGCGCCTCACCGAGTCGCTCGCCCGCTTCTCGGACTCGCTGCCGGAGCTGTCGCGAATGTTGCCAGGGCCGAGCCCGGAGGGTCACCGGATGATGGCGCTGGTCGACGAGCAGCGCCTGCGGCGGATCCTCGCGGTGATGCTCGACGAGGATGAGTTCCTCGGTGCCCACGGCATTCGCGCGATCTCGCGCCGGCATCTCGACCAGCCGTGCACATTCGAATGGGGCGGCCAGGAGTACAGCGTCCACTACCTGCCGGCGGAGTCGGACACCGGCATGTTCGGGGGCAATTCGAACTGGCGCGGACCGGTCTGGTTCCCGATGAACCTCGTGATCCTGAGGGGGCTGACCCAGCTACACCGCTACTACGGCCACCGACTGACCGTCGAATGCCCGACGGGCTCCGGCGACGAGATGGACCTGCTGGGGGTCGCGAGCGAGATCAGCCGGCGGCTGACGACGACCTTCACGGATGATGAGCACGGGCGCCGGCCGGTGTTCGGCGGGATCGAGAAGTTCCAGACTGACCCGCACTGGCACGACCTGCTGCTCTTCCACGAGTACTTCCACGGCGACAACGGCGCCGGGATCGGCGCAAGCCACCAGACCGGCTGGACGGGCGCCGTGGCGATCCTGTTCATGTTCGGTCGCTCGTGGCGCGACACGCCGAGCGCCGTCGGCGCGTTCGGCGAGTAGCAGTCAACGCCTCAGTGCTTGAACCCCGAGCGCTTGTCCTCGTCGTGCTTGGGCAGCGGGCTGGTGAGCGTCTCCAGGAATGCCGTCCGCTTGCGCGCCGCATCGAGGAACAGATCCGCCATGTCCATCGTCATCCCGGCCCTTACCACGACCCGCAGGACCGACAGGTCCTGGCGGTTCTCCGGGAACGTGTATGCCGGCACCAGCCAGCCCGACTCGCGGAGGTAGGCCGACACATCGAACACCGAGTAGTTCGACACCTCCGGGGCCGTCGTGAACGCGAACACCGGTAGGTCGGTGCCGTCGGTGAGCAGCCGGTACGGGCCGATCTCGGCGATTTCGCTGGCGATGTGCTGTGCGACGCGGCTCGACGCGCACTGGATCTCGCGATAGCCGGCGGCGCCCAGCGACACGAACATGAAGTACTGCGCGACCACCTCGCTGCCCGGCCGCGAAAAGTTCAGCGCGAACGTCGGCATGCTGCCGCCGAGGTAGTTGACGTCGAAAATGAGGTCGCGCGGCAGGCACTCGTCGTCGCGCCAGATAGCCCATCCCACGCCTGGGTAGACGAGGCCGTACTTGTGGCCCGAGGCGTTGATCGACTTCACGCGCTCGAGTTGGAAGTCCCACACGAGATCCGGCTGCACGAACGGGGCGACGAAGCCGCCCGAGGCCGCGTCGACGTGGACCGGAACATCCGGCCCGCCTGACGCCGCGAGGTCGTCTAGCGCGTTGCAGATGTCGGCCACCGGCTCGTAGCTTCCGTCGAACGTGGACCCGAGCACCGCGACGACGCCGATCGTGTTCTCGTCGCACAGCGATGCGGCCCCCTCGGCGTCGAGATGGAAGCGGTCGCCCTCCATCGGCAGCAGCCGAGGCTCGACGTCCCAGTAGCGGCAGAACTTCTCCCAGCAGACCTGGACGTTGACGCCGGTCACGAGGTTCGGACGGTCGGTCGACTTGCCCGCCTTGCGCATCCGCTCGCGCCAGCGCCACTTGAGCGCCAGCCCGCCCAGCATCGCGGCCTCGCTCGAGCCGGTCGTCGAGGTGCCGGTCACGTCTCCGGTTCCAGACGCGTGCCACAGCCGGCCGATGATGTTGACGCACCGGCGCTCGATCTCGGCCGTCTGCGGGTACTCGTCCTTGTCGATCATGTTCTTGTCGGCGGTGTTGGACATCAGCGCGGCGGCACGCTCCGGCATCCAGGTGGTCACGAACGTCGCCAGGTTCAGCCGTGCGCTGCCGTCGAGCAGCAGCTCGTTTGACAGCAGGTCGTAGGCCACCTCGCTGCCGACCCCGTGCGGGTCGAGTTGATCATGCGGCAGCCCGCCGATGATCTCCTCCCGTACCAGGGCCGTGGCCTCCCGCAGGAACTCGGGGCCGTCCGACCCGCCGTGCGTGTCCGTGCTCATCCGTTCCCTCTTTCTCGCTTTGTCTCAATCGTGCGCCCGCAGACTGACTTGCGCGACCGCGTGCCGCGCAACACAATGCCGCCGGAGGCCATCCAGCGCATCACCCCGATCAGGTGATTGCCCAACCGCTCATCCATTTCGGGTGATGACCCGGGCGTGCGCCGTTTGCGATGCTTGACCGGGCGTGACTCTCCGCGCCTGGCTCGGCAGCCGCCCCGCAGCGCCGCGCCACGAACTATCCGGAAGGAGATACTCCTATATGGCAACGCTTGTCGCGATTGGCTACCCCGACCAGGGCACGGCCGAGCAAGCGAGGCAAACGGTCCAGGAGCTCGAGTCAGAGCTCATCATCCAGGCCGACCAGGTCGCCGCGATCTCCCGTGACGTGGAGGGCAAGTACCACGTGCATACCACGCACGGCGGTGCGTCCGCCGGCGGCGGGGCGGCTTGGGGCGGATTCTGGGGACTGCTGTTCGGGCTCTTGTTCTTCATCCCGTTCGCCGGCCTCGCACTGGGCGCCGGCCTCGGGGCGCTGTTCGGACACATGGGCGAGAAGGGGATCGATAAGGCCTTCCAAGATCAGGTGCGCGACCAAGTCAAGCCCGGGACTTCGGCCCTGTTCAT
>JBKQJQ010000518.1:0-3890 GCA_052147875.1 Solirubrobacteraceae bacterium
CAACGCGTGAACGACTTCTGGTCGCGGGTGGATGCGGCGCTCGCCGACGACGGCCGCGTGTTTCTGATCGACGAGCTGCCTGCCGTCGGTGCGCTCGAGGATCGGATCGGCGACACCGCTGCGGTCAGGCGGCGCCTCGAAAGCGGGCACTCCTACCGCGCGGTCAAGGTTCTCTACGAGCCAACCGAGCTGGAATGTCTGCTGGGCGACCTCGGCTGGCAGGCGCGAGCGACGAAAGTCAGCTGGCGCCTGTTCTACGCCACCGCCGTCCGCGCCATTTAACCGATCACGACCGGAGTAGTGTCGCCGCAGAGCCAGATAGGGAGCGCGTGATGACGACAATGATCGGGCCGCTGAGCCGCGCCGTGAGCATCGCAGCCGAGCGCAGCGCGATCCGTTGCGGCGACCAAGAGCTGACCTACGCTGACACCTGGGACCGTGTCCGGCGACTGGTCGGAGCACTGCGGGAGCTGGGCGTCGGCGGGGGCGACCGGGTCGCTGTCGTCAGTCGCAACTGCCACCGTTACGTCGAGCTCTACCAGGCGGTGCCGGGGGCCGGGATGGTGCTCGTCCCGCTCAACCAGCGTGACACCAAGGCGGAGCTGCGCTACGCGCTTGAGGACTCTGGCGCCAAGGTCCTGTTCGCCGGTGACGGCGTCAACCATCCCGCGGGCGTCGTCGAGCATGTGTTCGACCTCGACGACGGCTACGAGTCGCTGCTGGCCGGCGCTGAGCCGAGCGACTTCCCCGGCGGGCTCACCCCAGACACGGTCGCCGGTCTGTTCTACACCGGCGGCACGACCGGGGCCGCCAAGGGCGTGATGCTGACGCACCGCAACCTGATCGCCAACACGCACCACTTCCTGGCGTCGAACGCGTTCCGCGACGACACCGCCTGGCTGCTCGCGGCGCCGCTGTTCCACGCCGCGGGTTCGATCGCAGTGCTGGCGACCGTCTGGCAGGCCGGCCGGCACGTCGTGCTGCCGGCGTTCGACCCACGGGCGGCGCTCGAGCTGATCGAGCGCGAGCGCGTGACCGCGACGCTTCTCGTCCCGACGATGCTCGCCGCGCTCAGCGACCAGCAGACCGCACACCCGCGTGACGTATCGAGCCTCAAGCTGCTCAGCCACGGCGGCTCGCCGGTAGCAACGGAGACTGTGCGCCGCGCGCACGCCGCGTTCCCCGATGCCGAGCTGATGCACCTCTACGGCGCAACTGAGACGGCGCCAATCGCGACCGTCCTGCCGCACGAGGAGCGGTTCCTCGACGCGCCGCAGATCCGCTCGTGTGGGCAACCGGCGGTCGGAGTCGAGGTCGCGATCGTCGACCTGCTGAGCGGCGCCCAAAAGCCGGCCGGCGAAGTCGGCGAGGTCGCGATCCGCGGCGAGAACGTGATGGCCGGCTACTGGTGCAAGCCCGACGCGACCGCCGCGGTGCTGAAGGACGGGTGGTATCGCAGCGGCGACCTCGGCTACATGGACGAGCACGGCTACGTGTACCTCGTCGATCGCGCGAAGGACATGATCGTGTCGGGCGGCGAGAACGTCTACAGCACCGAGGTCGAGGACGCGCTCTACCGCCACCCGGCGGTGCTCGAGGCGGCCGTGTTCGCGGTCCCCGACACGCGCTGGGGCGAGGCCGTGCACGCGGTGGTCGTACCCCGAGCCACGGTCGACGAGCAGGAGCTGCTGCACCACTGCCGGACGATGCTTGCCGACTACAAGGTGCCGAAGCGGATCGAGCTGCGCGGCGAGCCGCTGCCGAAGTCGGGCGCCGGGAAGGTGCTCAAACGCGAGCTGCGCGATCCGTACTGGGTCGGACACTCGGAGATGGTCGCCGGCGCCTGACGGCCGCGACAGCCAACGCGTGTACGAGACAGCCGAGGACATCGCCGCCCTGCAGACGCTGATCGACGCGAGCTACAAACATGGCGGCGCGCACCTGTTGAGCATCCACAGCCCGGAGCGACGCGTCACGGCAACTGCGCTGATCGAGCGACTGCAGGGAATGTGCCTGCTGACGCTGGCGACCGTGACGGCCGACTGCAGGCCGATCGCGGGACCCGTCGACGGGGTCTTCTACCGCGGCGCGTTTCACTTCGGCTCGAGCCCGGACTCGGTCCGCTTCAAACACATCCGCAAACGCCCCCAGGTCAGCGTCACCCATGTGCCGAGCGAGGAGTTCGCCGTCACCGTGCACGGGCACGCGGTCCGGGTCCAGACCACAGGCGGTTTTCGGCAGGCGCTGCTCGAGCTATACGTGCCGCGCTACGGGCCCGAGTGGGAGAAGTTCCTCGACTCGGGCCCGGTCTATGCGCGGATCGAAGCTGAACGGATGTTCGCGTTCGCGATGCAGCCGGCCTAGGCACTCACGTCACGGCCGGCTGGCTCGAACCCAAGGCCCGTAGCCGTCCGGGTCCGGTCAGGCCAGGCCGACCTCGCCCATGACCGGATCGTCCGTCGATCCGACAGGTGAGCCGAGCATCTGCGCAGCCGTGATCGCGGCGCGCCCGAGCGCGTTCGCATAGGTGGGAAAGGAGAACGGCACGAGCGCCAGCTCCTCGACCTTCACCCCCGCGGCGATCGCGATCGCGGCGAGCTGCGCCAACTCGACGGCGCGCTCCCCGACGATGTGACAGCCGAGGATCGTGTGCAGTCGCCGGTCGGCGATCAGCTTGCAGAACCCGGTGGGGCGACCGTCGATGATCGGCCGTGGCAGCGAATCGAAGCGCTGCGTCGCGACAATGATCTCGTGGGTCGCGCCCGCCGCCGCCTCGGTCAGCCCAACCGAGGCGTACTCCGGATCGGTAAAGCTGCCGAGCGGGCTCACCTCCGGGGGCAGCGCGCTGGCCTTTCCGAGCACGGCGTTGGTGGCCGCCAGATATGCCTCGCGGGTCGCTTCGTGGACAACCATCAGACGTCCGGTGACGTCGCCGGCGGCAAAGATGTGCGGCGCAGTCGTTCGGAGCTCGGCGTCTGCCCGTACGTAGCCGCGCTCGTCGAGCGCGACGCCGGCGGCGCTGAGGTTCAGCTCAGCCGTGTTGGCGACCCAGCCAATCGCGACGACTGCGAGGCTCGCCTCGATCACGCGCTCGGCCTCGTCCCGCGCGTGCACCATGCCCACGCCGGCCTGACAGCGCTCGAAACGCTCGATCGTCCCGGCCGCCTCGAGGACCTCGACCCCAGACTCCCGCAGCGCTGCGCCGACCGCGGCGGAGACCTGCTCGTCCTCGCTCATCAGGATCCGCGGCGCTGCCTCGAACAGCGTCACTTCGGATCCGAAGGCGTTGAAGATCGACGCGACCTGCACGCCGGTCGCGCCCGCGCCGACGACGAGCATCGACGTGGGCGTCGATTGCAGGCCCCACGCGTCGCTGTGCGTGTGCGCCAGGTCGAACCCGGGCAGCTCGAGCCTTCGTGCCATCCCACCGGTGCAGATGATGATCTTGTCCGCACGCACCGATGGTCCGCGCTCGCTGACCACCCGGTGTGGGTCGACGAACTGCGCATTGCCGGCGTGTTCGTGGATCTCGACGCCTGAGTGTTCGATATCGGCGCGCAGCAGCGAATGGGTTCGCACCTCGCCGGTGACCTCACGGACGCGCTCCAGGAGTCGCTGGTAGTCGAGCGACGGTTTCCCACCTGCGATCCCGTAACGCGACAGCTGCCGGGCCTCGCGCATCAGCCGCGCGGCGTGCGCGAGCGTGCGGACCGGAACCGTACCGTCGTTGGCCGCCATGCCTCCGAACGCATCGCGAGTGACGAGCGCGGTCCGGGCTCCGAGACGCGCTGCCCGAAGCGACGCAATCACGCCGGCCGGCCCGCCACCGATCACGAGCACATCGAGGTCCTCGGCGGTGGAGCTGATCGCGCTCACGCCGACGGAGCCGC
>JBKQJQ010000519.1:0-5540 GCA_052147875.1 Solirubrobacteraceae bacterium
GGTCGGCGAGACCTGCGATCTCTTGGGGGTCGACCGCCAGCATCGCGCGCATCACGGGGTCGAGCCGATCGAGGTCGGTGAAGCCGCAAAGCAGGGTCGCATCCTGGCGCTTGGGACCCACCGCTCCAGGCGCGAGCGCGCGTTCGAGCGATGCGCGAACGCTGGTCCCAGCGCTCTTTGGAACGTGCATGAAACAGCGTGGTCCCATTCCGCGGCGCGAAATTGTAGGCCGCAAGCCTGAGAAAGTAAGACTCCACCTAGGCGGTGCTCTGATCAGGACGCGCCGCAGCGCATCACCCGAGGCCAAACCCGGGAATGTTCGTTCCGACGTGCGCGCACGCCTCAGCGGCACGCTTGACGGCGGGTGCCTGCGGGTTGTCACCCGGTCCGAGGGTGATCCCGGCTCCTTCGCCGCCAGGCCCAAAGGTCGGGTCAGGGAAGTTCGGCACGCCGTGGGTCCGGATGCAGCGCGCCTTGGCGATCATCTGCTGCTGCTGGGCAGCCGAGATCGGCGGCGGCCCGGTGCCCCCGCCGAAGAACTTGCACGTCTTGATCGCCGACTCGAACGCCGGACCGGCGAACGTGATCCCGTCGACGGTCAACGTCGAGCTGCCCGGCGTCGACCTGACCGTGAAGCCCCCGCCCGGCCTCGGGTCAGGGAAATTGGAAACGCCGTGGGTACGCATACACCTGGCGAGCGCGAACTGGGCATTGGTCTTCGGCGCCGGCTTGCGGCTCGCGCCGCCGCACGCCGCGACCGCGAGCGCGCAGCCGACGGCGGCGAGCAGCACCGGGCGCGGCGGCATGATCAGGGCAACCTCACCCCGCACGCAGCAGCCGCATGCTTGAAGGCTGCGGAGTTGGGGTTGAAGGCCGCGGTGCCCGCAAACAGCATCCCTCGCAGCGCCAGCACCGGCCCGCGTCCGGCGGCCGCGTTGTTCGACGGGTCTGGGAAGTTCGGCACACCGTGGGAGCGCATGCACCGCGCGAAGTGCAGTGCCGCCAGCCGCTGGGCCTCGCTCATCTTCGGCGGTCCGCCACCGCCCGGCCCACCGCCACAAGCCTTCTGGGCCGCTTCGAACGCCGGCGAGAACGGGTTGAGCCCGGAGCTGGGAGTGATCGCGAGCTCACCGCTCGACGATGGGTCCGGGAAATTCGGAACCCCGTGCGTGCGCATGCAGCTGGAGAACCTCAGCCGAGATGACGGGGCGCTGGCAGCCGCACCCGACTTCGACGACGATCCGCAGGCGGCGAGCAGCAGCGCGGCCGCGGCGACGCTGACCGCAATCGTAAAGCTGCGCCGAGCCCGAGGCGAGACCACGGGCAGGTTTTACGTGACCGTCGGTAACACCGGCATAACGTCGTTATGCCGCGGTTACAACCGTCCCCGTCAGGCGGCAACCGCGGAAAGCCCGATCCCGATCACCTTCAGCCGCCGCGACAGCGCGCGATAGGCGAACTCGCTGCGCTGGCGCGGGCTCGCGCCGAGGAACTCGACCTCGTCGTCTCGATCCATGCCCGGCGGGACGATCACGCCGGCCGCAGCGGGCAGCGTCTGCGCGAGCTTGTCCTGCACCCGCCTGGCAAGCAGGGGATCGCGCGCCTTGCGCTGCAGGTACCAGGTCCCGTAGGCGACATGGCGGTGTTCGTCCTGGGAGATCCGCTTGAAGGCTTCGAGATGCCCCGGGAGGATGCCGCGCCGCTCCAGGCGCATCGTCTGGAAGTGCTGGCCGGTGAGCGCCAGCGTTCCCTCGATCACCATGTGGTAGGTCGTGATGAAGTCGAGCTTTGCCTCGACGCTGGACGGATCCGCGAGCAACGCCGCGTGGTCCCGCACGAGGACGCCGTCGAACAGCTGGAAGTAACTGTCGGTCAGATAACGGCGCGCGCTGCAGCCGGTCCTCGAACTCACCGTCGAACGCGAGCACCTCCTCATAGAGGCGATTGAAGTGCTGCGCGTGTCGCGCTTCGTCGACCTGCTGGGTCAGGAGGAATGCCTCCTCATGCTTGTCCTCGGCAGCCAGCACGAGCCCCGAGAACTGGCTCGTGACGCGCTCCTCGCCAACGAAGAAGGCCGACAGCCCGTACATCATCTGCTCGCGCTCGTAGTCGCTCAACGACTCCCAGTCGCGACGGTCGGGCTTCAGGTCGATCTGGTGCGATGCCCAACTCTGCAGTTCCCACAGCCTGTAGAGCTCGAGCGGCGTCATCAGCTTGACCTGCGCCAGCTTCGACTCGTCGCTGATCGTCGCGACGTCACCCTGGACCGTCAGGTCCAGCAGGCTCGGCATCGTGCTCCCCTCATCGACGAATGCGGCTCGCGCGACTCTACTCTTGCCGGGTCGCCAGCGACGGACGTAGGATGGGCCGCCTGCCCACGCGCCCTCGGGAGATTCAATGCCACAAGCCGACATCGATGGCCTGACGATCAACTACGACGTCCAGGGGGAGGGCGAGCCGCTGCTGCTGGTCCCGTACCTAGCGGCCGACCACGCGTGCTACGCGTTCCAGCTCCCCGCCTACACGGAGCACTTCAGCTGCATCGGCGTCGACCTCCCCGGATCCGGCGAGAGCGACAAGCCCGACGGTCCGTACTCGACCGAGACCTACGCCGACCAGTTGGCCGCGTTCCTCGACGCGATCGGCGTCGAGAGCGCACACATCGCGGGCGTGTCGCTGGGCGCTGCGGCAGCGATGCACCTCGCGGCGCGGCATCCGGCGCGCGTCCGGTCGCTATCGCTGCACAGCGCGTGGCATCAAACCGACGAGTACCTGCGCACGATCGTCAACCTGTGGCGGACGCTGGCCGCAGGATCCGAGACGGTCGCCGACACCGTGATCGGAGGGATCTTCCCGTTCTGCTTCACGCCCGAGATGTACGTCGATCGCCCGGACTACGCGCAGGCGCTGGCCGATTTCGTCCGTGGCCGACCCGCCCAGCCGCCGCAGGCATTCCGGTGGCAGACCGACGCCGTACTGGCGCATGACGCGAGCGGCGCGCTGAGTGAGATCCGTGCGCCGACGCTGATCACATTCGGCGCCCACGACATTGTTACCTCGACGCGGTTCGCCGACCCGCTGACGAGCGGGATCGCCGGCAGCAAGCTGGTCGTGTTCGACCATCTGTCGCACGCCGGTCTGCACGAGGACCCGGACGCGTTCAACGCCGCGACGCTCGAGTTCCTGCTCGGTCAGCGCGGATAGCCCACGCGTCAGCCGTAGAGCGCGTCGAAACGGTCGGCGTACTTGTCGTGGACGACGCTGCGCTTGACCTTCAGGGTCGGGGTCAGCTCCCCGGTCTCCTGTGAGAAGTCGTGGCCGAGGATGAAGAACCGCTTCGCCTGCTCCGGCGACGCGTACTTCGCGTTGGCCCGGTCGAGCTCGCCCTGGATCAGGGTCTTGACATCCGGGTGCTCGGCGAGCGCGGCGATCGAAGCGTCCTCGATCCCCCTGCCCCGCGCCCACGGCGCGATCTCTTCGGCGTCGAGCGTGATCAGCATCGTCGGGAACGGACGGCGGTCGCCGTGCATCACCGCCTGCGAGATGTAGCGGGTCTGCTTGAGGTCGTTCTCGAGGTTGGCGGGCGTCAGGTTCTTGCCGCCAGAGGTGATGATGATGTCCTTCTTGCGCCCCGTGATGAACAGGAACCCGTCCTCGTCGAGCCGCCCGACGTCGCCTGTGTGCAGCCAGCCATCGACCACGGCGCCGAACGAGGCGTCGTCGTTCTTGTAGTAGCCGCCGAAGATGTTGGCGCCCTTTAGCAGGATCTCCCCGTCGTCGGCGATCCGAATCTCGACGCCCGGATGCGCCCGCCCGACGGAGCCGAACCGATGCTCACCGGGGCGCATGCCGGTCGCGGTCGTCGACGTCTCGGTCATCCCGTAGCCCTCCATCACCGGCACCCCGGCCGCGTAGAAGAACTCGAGGATCTCCTTCGCGATCGGCGCGGCGCCCGTGACCGCCTCGCGCAGCCGGCCCCCGAACGCCGCGCGGACCGCCCTGAACAACCGCTCGTCGTCCTGGTCGTAGGCTGCCTGCAGCTCGGCTGGGACCGGTAGACCGGCGACCTCGAGCTCGCGCACCTTGAGTCCGACCTGCGTCGCCTTGGCGATCAGCTCCGGGTCGGCCTGAGACGTGACGAACGTGTACAGCTTCTCGAACAGTCGCGGGACCGACGGAAGGTAGGTCGGATGGACCTCGGACAGCTCGGGGATGATGTTCGAGATCTCGCCGCCCCAGTAGGCGATCGCGACGCCACGGTCGGCACCTATCAGCATCAGCAGCAGGCCGAACGCGTGCGCGAGCGGCAGGAACAGATAGATCAGGTCGTCCGGGCCCGAAACGATGCCGCGCTGGGCGACCATGTCCAGCACCGCGCGGTAGTTGCCGTGGGACAGCACGCAGCCCTTCGGCGGACCGGTCGTTCCCGACGTGTAGATGAACGTGTACGGGTCGGCCCTGGAGACGGACTGGACGCGCGTGTCGACCTCGGCCGGTTCACGTCGACGCCCGCGCGCGCGAAGCTCTTCGAGCGCGATCACCCCGTCGGGCGCAGCGTCCGCGTCGATCACCACCACGTGGCGGAGGGACGGCAGCTGATCGCGGACCGCGCCGATCTTGGCCAGCTGCGTCGCGTCCTCGCAGATGATCGCGACCGACTCCGAGTTCCCGGCGACCCAGGCGCACTCCTCGGGCGAGTTGGTCGGATAGATCGGCACGACGACAGCGGCGGCGGCGCTGATCGCGAAGCTGCACCATGCCCATTCGATCCGGGTCGCGCACAGGATGCTGACCCGCTCGCCCGGCTCGACCCCGAGATCGATCAGCCCGCGGACGATCTCAGACACGGTCTGACCCAGCTCAACGAACGTGAGATCACGCCACACGCCATCGAGCCTGTGCTTCTGCGCCACGCGGTCGCCGAACAGCTCGACCGCCCGCGGCAGCAGATCGGCGATCGTGGCCGACTCAGTCGTCAGCGCCGAATCCACTGAGCTCATCACCCGCGCATCCTGACAGGCTGCGGGTCGACGCGTGAGGCTAGAGTTGAGCGCTGTGAGCGGCGAGCAGGGAAACATTAGCCCCGCTGCCCGCGCCAGGGATCCGATCGATCAGGGCGTGCGGGTCGGCCACGTCCACCTCCGCACGTCGGACATCGATCGGGTGCGAGCGTTCTACGTCGACATCCTCGGCTTCGACGTGGTCTCGGAGGCCCGCGACGTGCCGGGCTGGGGTACGACCGGCGACATCCTTTTCATCTCGGCCGGTGGCTACCACCACCACCTCGGCTTCAACACCTGGAAGTCCGGCGGCGGCCCGCCCCAACCCGACGGCGTCGCTGGGCTGCACCACGTCGCGCTCGCCTACCCGACGCGGCGCGCGCTTGCCGATGCCTACCGGCGCCTGAAGGAAGCCAACTGGCCGATCCGCCAGACGGCCGATCACGGAACGCACGAGGCGATCTACATCTCGGACCCAGACGGAAACGACGTCGAGCTGATGTGGGACCGCTCGCCCGACCTGTGGCCGCTCGATGAGCA
>JBKQJQ010000520.1:0-7858 GCA_052147875.1 Solirubrobacteraceae bacterium
TCAGCCGCCTGAGTGGGCGAGATCTCACGCGCCTGCGAGCGCGCGTTCGCAACCATCTGTGCGAGGGTCAGAGCCACGGCTTCTCCTTTGTTGACTGCCTTCGACCGCATCGTGCGCAGATGATCCGGCGACTGCGGTCCGCCGTCATCGACCAGTTGCCCCATCTTTTGAAATCGCCCCATGGGTCGGATTGCCCATCTCGCCTGTCAATGCACAGGCCGGGAAACACCGAAACCGGCTGGGTCTGACACCACCCTCGCAGCGCCTCGGTCCACTCGCCGGCGCGGCGCAGATCGCCGAGCTCCTGGACGCCGCGATCACGTTGCAGTAGACCTGACCGGTGGTCATCGGATCCAGTTCGCCCTGGACTGCAGCAAGCATCGCCTCGTCGAGCGTCGCCATGCCGTCGTAGACCTGACCCTGTCTGACCAGCAACCGGCCCTCGATGTATCGCCCTAGCGCTGCCAGGTCCGGATCGCCGAACCGCTCGCCGATCGCGATCGCCGCGCTCGCGTGATCGAGCTCAGCCTGGAGCTCTCCATGTGCGCGCGCCACCCGCGCACCCGCGATGTGGAGGTGGCCGTGCGCAACTCCCTCGGATTGGTCGTCGAGCAGCCGCGACGCGCGCCGCAGCCAGCCGGTCGCGATCGCCTCCTCCCCGCGTACGAACGAGGTGTAGAACAGGCGCAGCGCCACGATGGCGGCCCGTCGCGGGTCTCCGTCGGCGACGTACGCGGCAACCGCCCGCTCCCTGGCGGAGACGCATTCCGGCAGCCGCCGCAGCCACCAGGCCGCTTCACCCGGCGCCTCGAGATCCTCGGCACCGAGCCGACCCGACACGTCGAGCACGCTCAGAGTCTCGAAGGATTGCTCCCACTGAGACGCCTGGGTGATTTCGTGCATACCCCTCGATCTGCTCGACGCCCCGGGGCAGGATGTTAGCCGTCCCGCGGAGGATGCTGGGAAGCGACGCGCTCGATCAGCTCGGCTGCGAGCACGGTGCCTGGGCGGCGCCGCAGCCGCTCGCCTGCCGCGGCCGCCCGCGCGTGCAGTGATCGATCGTCGAGCACCCTCGACAGCGCGTCGTTCATCTGCTCGTCGTCGAACGAGTAGGTCGATAGTCGCAGCCCATAGCCAGTCTCGTGCACCCGCTGGGCGTTGTCGTGCTGGTCCCAGAAGATCGGCAGCACCAGCATTGGCTTGCCGAACCACATGCACTCGGTGGTCGTGTTGTTGCCGCCGTGCGTGATCACGGCGTCGACGTGCGGCAGGACTGAGACCTGCGGAAGGAACTCGGCGCCGACCATGTTCTCGGCGAGCTCGAACTCCTCGTGCTGCGGTCCCTTGCTGACCACATACCGATGCGGCGTCCGCCCGAGCACATCCACCAGCCGCCTCATCAGCGCAACGTCGGCCGACCCGAGCGAGCCGAGGCTCACGTACACCAGTGCGCCACCGGAGTCGGGCGGCGCCCAGCGCTCGTCGGTGGCCCGCACGCAGGTCTCGAGGTTGTGCCACCTGCGGCCCAATGGGCCGCTTCGCCGGTAGTCGAGCTCAGCCGGATAGAGCGTCAGGTTCAGCCACGGCGACGTGTGGATCATCTCCAGCTCGCCGAGCGGTGGCGCCCCGCGGTCGACGCAGAAGGCACTGAAGCTCTCCTGCATCTCCCCCACCTGTCGCCGGTACTCGACACGGAACTCAGCCCATCCGGCACGATCATCGGCCGGCAGACCGGAGAACGGCGGCGGCAGCTCTGGATCGTGGAGCTCGAGCGGGTTGCACGAGACGATCCGTACCCACGGCCGCCCACTCGCCGGGATCGCGGGAAACGCGCACACGTTGTCCTCGACGATCACGTCGGGCGCGAGCTCGCCGAAGATCTCGACGAGGCGCTCGTCGACGTAACGAGCCCCGTCCAGCAGCGCCCCCCAGGTCGGCGCGATGAAGTTGCCCAGCTGCTCGAGCGTCGTCTGGCGAAAGACCGGCGCCGTGTCGCGGATGAAGTCCTTCCAGAACTGACCCGGCTCCTCCGGCACCTCCGGCGCGGGGCCCAGCCTCATCAGCCGCTCCTCGAAGCCCTTGGCCTCGAGCGTCCCGGCGAACGACTCCTCGACTACGAACACGACCCGGTGACCGCGAGCGCGGAGCACGTCGCCGATCCCAACGCAGTTGTTGGTCGGCCCGAACGCCCCCTCCGGGAAGAAGACGATCGTCTTGCCGTTCTGAGCGCCGATGGCCGCAGACTAATGCGCACGCGTCTGGTTAGGTACCCGTGGTCGAGCACAGGCGAGCTGACAACGTTGCTCTCGAGGGCCTGCTCTCACCCGAGGGTTGGCTGTACGCGTCCAGCACGCCGCTCGATACAAGCGATCCCGGTCGCTTTCACTGCCTGTTCGGGCGCGATTCGCTGATCTCCGCGTTGCAGCTCCTCCCCACGCGGCCTGAGATCGCGCGGGCGACGCTGCGGGCGCTCGCCGCCCGACAGGGACGCCAAGACGATCCGGTCACCGCGGAACAGCGCGGCAAGATCGGACACGAGTTTCGCGACGCGCCTTCGCGGCCGTTCGTCGATGCGGGCTGGACGCGACCCGGCGAGCTGAGGTACTACGGGACGACCGACGCGACGCCGTGGTTTTTGATCGTGCTCGCCGCGCTCGACGACCGGGCTCTGACAAGCGCGCTGAAGCCGGCGTGGCGCGCGGCCGCGGGCTGGCTGTCGCGAGCGCTCGACGGCGGCGACGGCTTCGTTCGCGATCCCGCGCAAGCGGTGCGCGGCGGCCTGCTCCAGCAGGGCTGGCGCGACGCGTTTGACCCGACCGTGGCGCACGGCCCGGGGATCGTCGATGCCGACGGACAGGCGCCGGCGCCGGGTAAGGCAGACGCCGACACGCAGGCAATCGCATGCGCCGCGCTGCGCGCGCTGGAGACGCTTGACCCGGGGGCGGGCTGGGACGAACGCCGGCGCGTGCTGCGAACGCAGATCTCGGACGCGTTCGGACCCGACGTGATGGCGCTCGATCTCGACGGTCGTCCGATTGCGGGTGCCGGATCGCAGCTCGGCTGGCTGCTGTGGGCCGACTCGCTCGAGCCCGTCGCGCGCGAGGCCGCGGCCGAGCGCCTGTGCCGGCCCGACATCCTCTCCCGTTACGGCCTCCGGACGATCTCTGAGCGGTCGCCCGTGTTCGATCCGCACGCCTATCACCGCGGCTCGGTGTGGCCGTTTGACTCGTGGCTTGGCTGGGGCGGGCTCCGGACCGCGGGACGCGCGGCCGAGGCCGAGCTTGTCCGGACCGGGGTGCTGACCGCGATTGAGCAGCTAGGTGAGGCGCCGGAGCTGTACGCGGTCACGGACGTCGGCGAGCTCGAGGTGGTCGCGCGCGGAAACCGCCGTCAGGCGTGGACGGCCGGCGCCCGCTGGGCGCTCGCACACCGATGGGACGGCCGCTGGTGAGGGTTACAGCAATTGGGCGACGCCGTATACCGCCATCCCAACGCCAACGAGTGACACGAGCGGAGCCACGATGATCGGCCAGTTCGTCGCGATCCAGCCCGCGATCGGCTGCAGCCGGCGGGCGGCACGCTCGCCCCAGATCATGCAGGCGACCGTGATCGCGATCAGCGGCAGCACGTACACGAGGTCGTAGAGCAACAGCAGCGCTACCTTGCCCCCCGCCGGCTCCGACGACCCGGCGATCATCGCGATCGCGGCGAAGTAGGGGAACGCGGTCAGCAGTTCGACGCCGGCCAACCCCGAGCCGATCAGCAGCGCCGACCCGCTCCCGCTCGCCGGCTGCCGCTCTCGCGACCGCGGTTCGCTGTCGGCGAGGTCGTGGCGCCGCCACCAGATCACAGCGCCGCCTAATGCCAACGCTACTCCCAGCCCGGTGAGGACCTCGTACTTGACGTGGTGCGAGAGCTTCGGGAGCAGCGACACGATCAGGTCCCCGAGTCCGAGCGCGATCACGAGCCCGCCGGCGAGCGTGACCCCGAACGCACCAAGCGTGAACGCGGCTGTCCTCAGCACCGACCGTGGTCCAAGCGTCAGGTACGAGTCGGCGACGATCAGTGAGGGGTTCAGCGAGTCCGGTAACGCGATTGCCACCACCGCCAGCGCCAGACCGGCCACGCGCTGATCACACCCCGGTGACGGCTGTCACCTCTCCGCCTTCGACGGCCTCGGTCAGCCGCTGGTGGTCGCGTTCGTTCTGGTCTGCGTATGCGGTCGAGAAGCGCGCGATCGCGTCGTCGAAGCGGCCGCTCTTCCCCAGGTAGGCGGCGATCGCCAGCCGGTCGCCGGAGCGGGCGTGTGCGCGGGCGAGTGACCAACCGCAGGCCCGCGCGTAGGCGCGCAGACCCGCATAGTTCATCGTCCCGAGGTCAATCGATGCCTTCCAGTCCCACAGCTGACGGATGTAGAAGTCGTGCTCGTGCCCGTCGAGACCCGTGCTTCGCTGCCAGCCGAGGAACACGTCGAAGGCCGCCTGATCCATCCGCTGACCGCGGACCACGCGCTCCCCATGGTGGTCGAACTCGCTCGGGCCCAGGTGGGCTTCGAGCACCGACGCCTGAGCCTCCTTCATCTGCAGGATCAGTGGGTCCGCGCCGCCCCGGCCGACGAACAGCATCACCCAGGCGCGGGTGCCGACGCTCCCCACGCCGACGACCTTTCGCGCCATGTCAACGAACCGGTAGGTGCTGAACAGATAGCGCCGGTCATCGTCGAGGCTGGTGACGTAAGCGTCGAGCAGGTCTCGGACGTAGTCGCTCTGGTCGCGCGGGTCTGTCGGGTCGTGCAGGTCGCTGAATCGGACCAGCAGTGGCGGGATGCTGCGAAAACACGGTTCGCCGTCGACCACCGTGGTGAGCTTCTTCACCGCTCGCAGGCTCGTCTTGTGTCGCGCTTTTGCAAACGGCGCGGCGAACAGGATCCGGCCGTGCTTTCCAAGCCTGCCGCCGAAGCGTCCCACGAGCTCGCTCGCATTGATGCGCTCGTACCAGACGTCGAGGTGGCTGACCTCGGCGAAGCCGCGTATCGCCTCCCGGTACTCGCACACGCAGGCGGTCACGATCTGCCGCCGTTTCTCCGGTATGAGCCCGATATCGCGGCCGGCGATCTCGGCGCTCGCCGCCATCCGCTTGACGTCCCACTCCCACGGCCCGGGCAGCGTCTCGTCGAAATCGTTCGGGCCGAAGATCAGCCTCCGGTCGGGAGCCGCGAAGCCGCCGAAGTTCGAGATGTGCGCGTCGCCGCAGGCCTGCACGACGATTCCGGAGTCCGGCGTCGCCACGAGATCGGCCGCCATCACGGCTGCGGCGCCGCGATAGAACGTGAACGGCGAGACGAGCATCCGGCCATAGCGGATCGGCACCAGCTCCTGCAGGCGCGTCGCGGCCTGCGCCCCCAAGACGGCGACCGGGTCAGGCCGGTTTGCGGCGGGCGCCCAGTCGCCGTGCACGGCCCGCGGTACTGCGGCCCGCGCCTCCCGGCCGCGCTCGGCCGATTCGCCGGACTCCAACGTCGCCGGACGGTCGATGCGACCGGTCTGAGGGAGTATCTGCTCTTCCACGCCGCTGCTCACGAATCGCCCAAGGATCGCCGCGCGGCGGCGGCGGCGCTTCATCCGATTTGCATGATGCCGCCGCGGGCGCCTTCACTACCCCGTTGGTCGATCCGTACCCGCGACGTACGGCTCACTCGAGTCTGGGGCCGCGTCACCCGATTCGCATTAAGCGGGCAAGCGCGCTGAGCGCGACACTTGCGACGACAGCTCGTCCGCCGAGACCGTTAGCTTGCGCCTAACAAAGCGCTAACGCGTGGGTTGGAGCAGAGGAGCTCAAGCGCACGAACCGACCGGAGGCAAACCACTTGCTAATCACTGCGTCCTCATATCCGTTCTTCGACATCCTCTGGACGACGCTCATCTTCTTCGCGTGGGTGATCTTCATCTGGATCGCGATCACGGTGCTGATCGACGTCTTCCGCCGTCACGACATATCCGGGTGGGGAAAGGCCGGCTGGGTGATCCTGATCGTCATCCTGCCGTGGCTCGGGGTGTTGATCTACCTGATCGCGAACCACACGGGAATGGCTGAGCGACGGATGAAGGACGTCGCCGACAGCCAGGCCCAGTTCGACAGCGCCGTCCGGAAAGCCGCCGGTAGCGGCGGCGGCGCCGCACACGAGATCGAGAAGGCCAAGCAGCTGCTCGACAGCGGCGCGATCACACAGGACGAGTACGACTCAATCAAGGCCAAGGCGCTCGCCTCCTAGAAGCGGAGCGGCAGTGAGCTGGGGCCGGGCGCAGCGCGCCCGGCCCTTGCGTACCAAGCGGCTGAGTACGGCTCGATCCTAAGAGAGAGCCGCCGCCCCAGCTGACGCGGGCGGGAACTCACGCGCGGTCTGCCTTCGCAGCACCTCTGTCCCCGCGAAGGCGAGCACCGTGAAGACGATGATCCCCGCCGGACGGTGCGTCGCCGGGATCGGTCCCCAGATGAAGATCAGGATCAGGATCGCGGCGACGATCCCGTAGACCGCGACCGGGTTGTCGGCCAGGAACGGAGCGATCGCCCGACGACCCCTGGTTGCCAGCCGGGCCGGGCCGGCGAACCATGCGGCGACGATCAGCGGGATTCCGACAAACAGGAACGCGCCGGCGATCTCGGGCAGCATCGAGGTCGCGATCGAGATCACGTCGCTCGCGGCGGGCCTGTTGGCCGCGTCCTTGACGAGCGAGTTCGTGACTCCCGATTCGACAATCTTGCGAGCCGCGAACACGACCAGGCCGGCGGCCACGATCGCGATCCCGACCTCCATCAACGCGCGCCGCCGCCGCCCGCGGGAGAGGAAGATCGCAAGCGCGTACAGCAGCGGCACGATGATCGTCAACAGCAGCGCGAGCCCTTTGAGTGCTCGCCCGGCGGTCTGCACGAACCCGATCTGCTTGGAGTCGAGAATCTCCAGGTTCGCGACCGATGGCGGCAGCTTGGAGCTGACGTCGGGTAACCCGAGCTGGTTCGCGACGTCGGCGACCAGCGCTCTGAGGTCGAGCGTCACTCTGCCCCCGTTGACATGCAGAGCGCCGCTGCCGCCGTTGACGACCCTGACCAGCGTCTGTGCCGCGGCCTTGTTGGCCAGGCGCCATGCCTGCTGGACCTGCGGGTTGGCCAGCACGCGTTCGCCGGCGGCGACCGCGACGTTGCGCAGCGCGCCCGCCACCGGCCCCGCGATCGGCTGCAGCGCCGGCGGCAGCTTCGTCCGCAGCTCGCCGGCGACGTTTACGTTCTGATAGAGCTGGTTGACGAGGTAGTTGGAGGTCGCGGTGCGGATGTCCGCCCGCTGCAACAGCGACGTGCTGGTGTTCGCCCAGTTGTCGGGGTTCAGCAGCTGCCGGTTGGCCCAGACCGAGAAGATCGCGACGACCGCCAGGATCGTCGTGCCCCAGATGATCACCTGGACCCAGATCCGTCGCCCGCGGCCGACCGGTGGCTTGGCGCCAGCAGTGGCAGTGGCAGCGGCAGCGGGAACGGCGGCCTCAGTCGTGGCCGCAGCCGGGGCGGCGGCCCCGGTCCTGGCCGCGGCGGCCTCGGTCGTGGCCGGGGCCGGGGCAGCTGGCTCGGTCGTGGCCGCGGTCGACCCGCTGTCCGGAGCGGCCGTCGTCGATCCGCCGGTCTCGGGGGCGTCTGCGGGCTCGCCGCCGGTCTGTGCGCCGTCGGGCTCGGTGGGCGCGGGTCCGCCCGATTCGGACTCAGTCATGACCGGCCGTCCGTATCCCCGACAACGTGGTTAGCACCACTCTGATCCCCCTCGAACTCGAGTCCCCAGGCGGCGACAGTCTAGAGCCGTGGCCTGGCATGTCCA
>JBKQJQ010000521.1:0-5817 GCA_052147875.1 Solirubrobacteraceae bacterium
ACAAGCTGACCGAGGTCGGGATCGTCGAGCACGAGCCCTATCACGGTGTGCGCTTGACCGGCGAGGGTCGGCGAGTGGCGCTCGAGGTGCTGCGCCATCACCGCCTGCTGGAGCTGTTCCTCGCTCAGGAGCTCGGGATGTCCTGGGATCGCGTGCACGCCGAGGCAGAGGTGCTCGAGCACGTGCTCTCCGAGGAGCTCGAGACGCTGATCGCCGCGCGGCTCGGCGACCCGGCGGTCGACCCGCACGGCGATCCGATCCCGACGCCCGAGTTCGAGATCGACGAGCGCCCGACGTCCAGCCTGGACGAGCTGCCGGTCGGTGCCGCGGGCCGCTTCGTTCGCGTGTCGGACTCGGACCCGGAGATGCTGCGCTACCTCGCCGAGCATGGCATCGCGCTCGACGCGCGGCTCGAGGTCGTCGATCGCCAGCCGTTCGGTGGCCCGGTGTTCGTACGGTTCGGCGAGCGCGAGCATCCGATCGGCGGCGAGCTCGCCCGCGCGATGCGGATCGAGACCGACAAAGACCCGCGGTGACCCCGCCGCCCGGCCCACCCGTCCCTGCGCTCAAGGGCGCCGGCGCCGGCCAGAGCCTGCCGCTATACGAGGAGCTCGAGGCCAGCGCGCTGGAGCGACTGCTCGCGCGCGGGAAGGTGCGCGCGACACTTTTCATGCTCGGTCCCGCGTTCGTCGCGTCGATCGCCTACGTCGACCCGGGGAACTTCGCCACCAACGTGGCGGGCGGCGCGCAGTTCGGCTACATACTGCTATGGGTGGTACTGGCGGCCAATCTGGTCGCGATGG
The DNA here is from genome assembly GCA_052147875.1 of Solirubrobacteraceae bacterium. GTDB lineage: Bacteria > Actinomycetota > Thermoleophilia > Solirubrobacterales > Solirubrobacteraceae > Palsa-465. Next base: position 804 of record JBKQJQ010000521.1, read on the forward strand.
TGATCCAGTACCTGTCAGCCAAGCTCGGGATCGTCACCGACCGCAACTACCCCGAGGTCGTACGCGACAAATACCACCGCGCCTTCAGCTTTGGCATGTGGGTGCAGGCCGAGATCATGGCGATGTCGACCGACATCGCCGAGTTTCTCGGCGCCGCGATCGGGCTAAACCTGCTGTTCGGCGTGCCGCTCTTCATCGCCGGGCTGATGACCGGCGTGATCGCGTTCGCGATCCTCGCGCTGCAGGCGCTGGGCTTTCGCAAGTTCGAGCTGGCGATCAGCGGGCTGCTGGGGATCATCTTCGCCGGCTTTCTGTATGAGACGCTCAGGATCGGACCGTCCGTGCACGAGTCACTGCACGGCCTGATCCCCGGCCTGCAAGGCGGCAGCACGGAGCTCTACCTCGCGGTCGGGATCGTCGGCGCGACCGTGATGCCGCACGTGATCTACCTGCACTCGGCGTTGACCAAGGGGCGGATGCCGACCCGCGACGACGCCGAGAAAAAGCGCGTGCTGCGCTTTGAGCGACTCGACGTGTACATCGCGCTCGGGCTTGCCGGGCTGGTCAACATGTCGATGCTCGCCGTCGCCGCGAAGCTCTTTCACACCCCCGCGCTCTCGGGCCTGAGCACGATCGGGCAGGCCCACTTCCAGCTCGGGCGCCTGGTCGGCGGCACCGCCGCGATCGCGTTCGCGGTCGCACTGCTGGCCTCCGGCGCCTCCTCTTCCAGCGTGGGCACCTACGCCGGCCAGGTCGTGATGGGCGGCTTCATCAACCGCAAGATTCCCCTGTTCCTCCGCCGGGGGCTGACGATGGTCCCCGCGCTCGTGGTCATCGCCGTCGGCACGAACCCGACCAGCGCGCTCGTGCTCAGCCAGGTCGTGCTCTCGTCCGGCATCCCGCTCGCGCTCATACCGCTGGTAATGCTCACCAGCCGCCGCGACATCATGGGCGTCCACGTCAACGGGCGCATCCTCAAGATCTCCGCCTGGACGATCGCCGCGGCGATCAGCGCAATGAACATCTTCCTGATCTACCAGCAGTTCTTCTCATGAGCTGAGCACCACGACCAGACGCACGCAATCCACGGCGGATCGCGGCCAGACCGCAAGACGCCCGCGATGCCAACGGCCGGAGGTCAGAGCGCGGATCGTGCGAAAGCGTGGCTGGATCGTCGGCAAGCCGTCGAGGCACACTCCGGCCGACCATCCGCCGCTAGGACCCCCGACACAAGGCTCGACGATCCCAATATTGCTGCTTCGACTCGACGGAGCGGCTTTGCTCGGGCTCCGGAGCGAGGCTCCTCGGTTGGACGAGACGCGGAAGTACAAAGCGCCAGTGGCACGCCATCGCCCGAGCGCGTCTACCTATGCAGAGGTTCGCCGCGGCCGAGGCAGCGCCAGCACGTTCCGTGGAAGGTATTTGAGCAACAAATGGTCGATGAACGAGACACCTGCATCCACGAATTTCGGGCCTCTGACGTAGCCTCGCATTAGGGCGTGATGCCTATGCAAGACGTGACCTGAGGCGATCGCCCTCGTGAGTCCTTTCGCGTAATCCACCCGCCATCGGGACGGCTTTGAGTCCGGCTGGCGGATTGCCAACCGCGTGATTGCTTTCATCGTCGAGGCGCTCGAGACACGACGAGTCCTTCGGCGACGAGCAGCCACGCCGGACCGTCGTGATCGCATGGCCGCAGCGGTCCCGAGAGCGGCCACGCGGGCCGCCCTCAGCGCCAACTCTTCGACGGCGGCTCCGCCCCAAGAGCAGCAGCGTCGTCGCTGGCGCACGGCGCAGGCAAGACTGCACTTGCTTCGTGGACGCAGAAGGCGCGTCTGGGTGTTTCTGGCCCGATCCGCGCTCGCACGCGCTAAGCGCTAATGGGCCGCAGACTGCCTCGAGGCCAGCGTCGCGGTGAGCCGTAGAAATCGAGCGCTTAGTCGCGCTCGCGCCACGAACGTGTGTTCGTGGCCGGCTAGACTACATCACGTGTCGCTCGTCGTTCAGCCCTCGCTGTTTGGCTCGTTGGGCAAGCTCGGCGTCGCCGAGCTCGGCGCCGCCGTCGAGCGCCGGCCGCTGTCCGAGGGCGCCTGGGTTGACCTGCGGCCGGGCTTCGTCACCGGGGCCGACGAGCTCTTTGATGCGCTCGCCAGCGCGGTGCCGTGGCGCGAGGAGCAGATGCACATCTACGACAAGACCGTCCGGGTCCCGCGGCTCCTGGCTGGCTACCCGCAGGGCGAAGCGCTGCCCCATTCGGTGCTCGACGAGGCCCGCTCCGCACTGAATGCCCACTACATCGAGGAGCTCGGCGAGCCGTTCGTCAGCGTCGGGCTCTGCCTGTACCGCGACGGTAGCGACAGCGTTGCCTGGCACGGGGACCGCGTCGCCCGCGAGAGCCCGCGCGACACGATGGTGGCGATCGTCTCGCTCGGCGCCACCCGGCCGTTCGGGCTTCGGCCGAAGTCGGGCGGTCCGGGACTGCGGCTCCAAGTCGGCCACGGGGACCTGCTTGTGATGGGTGGAAGCTGCCAGCGGACCTGGCTGCACGGGATTCCCAAAATAGCCAGCAGTCTGGGCGCGCGGATCAGCATCCAGTTCCGCCCGCACTGGGGCGACAACCTGGGCAAGCCGTCTGCCGACGGTCGCGATGGGTAGGCGACAGTGCGCGACGCTCTCGCTGCCAGGCCTCCGGGTTCAGGCATCCGTCGGGTAGCCGGCTGTCGCGACCGGATCCAACTCGTGTTCGCTTGCACTTGCTTAGAGTTTGAGACCGCACCACCGCAGGAGCCGTAGGTGTCGGTCTCAGGCATGGCTGTTGCGAGCGGATCAGCGGCGGATCAATGCCGCGAGAGCGTCGGGGTCATACAGCGTCTTGGAGTCGACCTGCTCGCCGTCTAAGACGCCGGATGGGGTGCCATCCGGGTCTTGTTCTTGAAATACCATGTCCATATCGCGGACCCAGCTCGCATACCGACCCTCGCGTACCGCGGTGACGTAACCGGGGGTGGTTAGCCCGACGCGGCTGCCGAGCTCGAGCAGGTCCTCAGTCGTGAAGCCGCCGCTGTGCTCCGGGGGCTGATTGGCGAACATCGCCCGACGCAGCTCGTCAAAGCCACCGACCTCCGCAGCGGCGGCCAGAGCGTTTGCGGCTCGCACCGACTCGACTCCGAGAAAGCACCGCATTCGATACTCCACAGCAACGGCACCGGCCGAGACCTCGCGGCGTAGTAAATCTCCGGACACATCCTCAAACTCACGGCAATACGGGCACTGCGGATCCTCAAACAACACGAGGCGACGCCGGGCGCCCTCGCTGCCCACAAGGACGCCGCCTTCAGGGGTATGGCCCGACGGGACCTCACCGGCTTCCATGACGATCATTCTGGCCCGTCTGACGCCGGATCACCGCCTAGCAGCACCCGCGTCGTGATCCGGAGCAGCTTGCAGTAAGGCGGAACCGGCAACCCGAGACGTGCACTCAGCGATCGGTAGCGCCCGCGGCCGAGCCGTCGATCGCCGATCCAATAGCGCGTTCCGTGGGCGATCGCTGTTCGGTGATCCGATCGTGCGCCGCCCGCCGAGCGGCGCGTTCCCCTCGTCGCCATTGCGGAAGCCCGCGGGAGGGGCCGCTGATTGCGAAAGCGCTCGTCACCGCGAACTCCGTCGGACGGGCCAGATTTGGGATCGCGGAAGCCGCGATCGCGCACGTCGTTCGTGTCGACGACGGTGGTGACGTTCTTCTTATCCCCGCCGAGTTATCCCGGTGACCTCCCATGCCCGGGCAAGGGCGCTGCCATAAAAAACCACAATGACGAGGACCAAAGCACCGTTGCAGCGCGGCACTCTGGGTGTTCGCCAGGAGCGCTATAGCGAGGCCGAGCTGCACTGCGTAGCCCACAACCGAAATCGACGCGAAGGCGATATTGAGCTCTCTGTTTCGAGAGCTGCGGGAGAAGTTTCCAGCCTGCTTTGCCCTCGGAATCAGCCGTCTGGTCGCCACCAGGCCGACGGTTGCCATTGCGATGCTTGATAGCCCGAAGACGACTGAGCCCCCGGTCAAGGCCACGATCGAGACGAAGAAGATGTCTACCAGGAGAACAAACGCACTCCCGGCCAACACAGTTCGCAACTCCCGAGTTGTGGGGTTCGCGTCATCCGCGTTGACGACCGAAACGGCGACGACCAGCAACCCCAAGATGGCAGCGGACGCGCCGGCGCTTGCGATGAAAAAGCTCTCATAGTGGCCCACCACAAAACCACCCTACGGGGATCGGCGGCTATCGTGGCAAGGACGTGTCACAGCCAGCTCGCGGCTTGCGCGACCGCAGGATCGCCAGCGTCCCAAGACCCGCTGCCCGATCGGCGGGACGGCGGCAGTCTCGCCAAGATCGCTGCCATTGAAGAGGACGAGGTCAACGGACGGTCCCAACGTCGGCTGCTCCTTCACCGCCGCCGGAGGAGCCACGCAACACCGACGAGGCCGACGTCGCAATCACGGAATCGCGGCCGCGTCCTGACGCGGCATCGGAAGGATTCAGGCTTCCGCTTTTGAGGTCCGCGAGGACCTCAAGATGCCAATGGCGACCGCGGTCATGCCAGTCTGCTGCTCAGCAACGGCGGCGCGAGCGAAGCAGTCATCGGCGGCCAGCACCGCGACCGGTACACGCGCGAGATCCTCGACCGCGTCGACCTTGCCCGGATCGTGGCCGAGCTGCCCTTAGACGGTGTTGGCGCGATCTTCGGCGTCGAGGTCGACCCGGAGGCATGCCATCGATCAATCGTCGCCGAGCGTCTGGCTGCCGAGCACGGCGTCGTCGTTCTTCATCCGTTGCCCCAACGAGCGCAGCCCTCAGCGACCCGGCCGTGAACGCGAAAATCCTGTTGGCCGGGAGGGAGCCGTCACGTTGGAGGTTCCCTGGGTTCGCGCGGTGATCGCAACAGGGCGTTCTTGGTAGCCGGCTAACCGGTCTCCTGCTGGAGAGAGGACAAGCCCGGACGCGGTCGTCGTCGAGCC
>JBKQJQ010000522.1:0-8328 GCA_052147875.1 Solirubrobacteraceae bacterium
GTCGCGACGACCGCGGTCGTCATCTTCAACCTGGTCGCCGACATCGCGAACGCAATGCTCGATCCGCGGATCCGGTATGCATGAGACACCGGCATCCGCGGGCCCTGGGCGCATCGGCGCGATGATCGCGGGCGGAAGATCTTGGGCATGGAGCCCGCACCGGGCTGCGGCAGGTTCTTGCTGTGCCGGCGCAAAGATAGTATTGTTGCGACATTATTCGGCAGCGCTGTGCTGCGATGCTGACTCGGGAGGCAGCCTCGAACCGGTCGTTGCTGGGTCCACGGACGATCCTGTTGGCGGCGTGGGCTTTCACGGGAGAGAGGGGTCTTGATGGCCGATGCATTCGAGCCGGAAACGGGAACCGATTTCGTATCCGGAGATCTGACCCGACGCGAGCTGCTGGGGCGCGGAGCCCAGTTCGGCCTCGGAGCGGCCGGCCTCGCCGCCCTGCTGAGCGCGTGCGGAGGGAGCTCTTCGTCGTCCGCCAGCGCGGCGCTCGACAGGCAGGCTGTCCTGAAGTTCTCGATGAGCACGACCATCCCGGGTCTCGATGCCCAGAAGTGGTGGAACGGGGCCGCCGCGTGCGGCCAGCACGCCATGTTCGAGTCCCTGCTCACGCTGGACCCGTACAGCAACGGCAGCCTGGTGCCGCTTGTCGCCACCGGCTTCCCGAAGATCGAAAACAACCATCTGCGCTACACGTACACACTGCGTCCGGGAATCAAGTTCAGCAACGGCATGCCGCTGACCAGCTCCGATTACAAGTACGCCTTCGAGCGGCTCGTCATCCCGTCGTTTGGCTCGGAGATCGGCGGCCTCTTCAACTCGCTGCCGATCATCGGCATGTCAGACGTCCTCAACGAGAAGGCGAAGACGCTGACCGGGATCACGACCCCCGATCCTCAAACCATCGTGTTCGACTTCGAGGTTCCCGACAGCACCTTCATCTACGTCAACTCGCACTACATGGCGGGTGCCGTTCCGCAAGCGCTTGTCGAGGAGATGGGGTTCAACAAGTTTAACTGGGCTCCCGTCGGCACGGGACCATTCACCGTTGACGTGATCAATCAAGAGAGCTCCATCGCGCTCAATCGGAACAAGACCTATTGGAAAGCGGGAGTGCCCCAGTACGCTGGCGTCACATGGCGAATTGGGATCGACGACACGCTCGGCATGATCCGGATTCAGGGCGGCGAGGACGACATGATGTACGACCCGGTCCCGTCGGGTTTCGTTGCCAACGTCCTCACTCCAAAGTACACGGGGGACCACCAAACCGTTAAGACGACTCAGGACAACTGCTACTGGCTCAACCTGAGTCTCAGGGACCCGGTGCTCAGCAACCTCAAGGTGCGCCAGGCGATCGCCATGGCGGTGAACAAGCCACGAATACTCCAGGCGATGCACGGTCTCGGTACGGTCGCGACCGGGACCTTCTTCTCGCCGCTGAGCCCCTACTACGATCCCGGCGTCGCTTACTCGTACGACCCAGCGGCGGCGAAGAGCCTGCTCGCGAGCGCTAACTTGCCTAGCGGCGCCACCGTCAAGATGTGGAGCTCGAACCGCTTCCCCTATGAATCAGTCGCGCAGGTGATCCAGGCGGACCTGTCGGCGATCGGGCTCAATGTCGACTACATCCCAATGGAGTACGACGCCTTCGTGACGCTCAGCGCCACTCTTCCCGCCGGAATGATGATCTGGGCGTACGAACTGCTGTACCCGCACGGCTCCTACATCGTCGACACGTCGTTCACCACGGCCGGAATCGCCGGTGGCACGAACTTCTCATATGTCAAGTCAGCGACGCTCGACAAGCTCGCGGTCGACGGACATCGCGCGACTACCCCGTCGGAGATCGCATCGATCTACCGCGAGATAGGCAGGATCGTCGTACGAGACGACGTGCTCTGGGTCCCGCTAATTTACCCAGTGCGGCTCGACTTCGTCAGCGCCCGAGTGCGCGACTTCCAGGGATCCGCGAGTTACGGCGAGGACCAGGAGAGGTACTTCTACAAGTACGCGCTCACATGATGCGCCCCCCGCCCGTCGACAGGGAGCTGCTGCCGTGTCTCTAGGACCAAGTCAACTCGCACGACGCCGGTCAGGCTCGCGGGAGACGCGCTGGACTGACGCAACCATCAGCGAGGAAACGGGGGTTCCGCTCTACCTTCAGATCCGCAATCTGCTGCGCGAGAGGATCCGACTTGGCGAGTGGAGCGCCGACGAGCCGATGCCCACGGAGGAGGATCTGGTGGCGCACTTCGGCGTCAGCCGGACGACAGTCCGGCAGGCGATGAGTGACCTCGCCAACGAGGGGCTAGTCGTGCGTCGACCCGGTCGCGGCACGTTTGCTCGTCAGCCACTGATGGTGCTGCGTATGCAGCAGTGGCACAGCCTCACCAAGGACATCGCACAACGTGGATCGACGCCGTCGAAGAAGATTCTGTGCGTCGAGCGACTGAAGGCCGGCGCCAAGATCGCCGACCGCGCGAAGGAGCTCGTCGAAGGGGAGATGCTCCACATTCAGTCGATCCGCTACGCGGATGACATCCCGATCATCGTGCTGGACCAGTACTACCCGTACGAGCTGTGTGGATTCCTGGCTGACGTACCTCTGGATGACCCAGACCTGACCAGCGAGGGCATCCTCGCCGAGCACGGAATTCTCGAGATGCGTGCCGACGGCGAGATCATCGCGACCACGGCATCCAAACTCGAAGCGCAATATCTCGACGTTGAGCCAGGGTCGCCACTGATCGAGATCGCGACCAAGGCTTACAGCGCCGATGGCCGCGTCGTCGAGTACGCGCGTGGCGTTGTCGTCACCGCGTCGTACCCGCTGGCGCTGTACAGCGACTGGAGTACCGAGGGCGTGGCCGTGCCTTCCCGTCTGCCTCAGGGCCGATCAGATCCCAACCCAGTCCAGGAGGGAACGTGACCGCGGCGTCGGGCAACCTGCCGCAGGGCCTCGCCGGACTTCAGTACCCGATCACACAGGTCTCGTTAGCCGTGCGCGACCTAGAACAGACGATGGAGCGCTACTGGCGCGCGTTCGGCTGGTCGGGATGGGACGTGTTCGACCACAAACCGCCAATGCATCACAACACCGAGCTGCGAGGCGAGCGCGTCGACTATACGTTGAAGGGCGCCGAGGTGATGGTCGGCTCGCTCAACTTCGAGCTGCTCGAGCCGGTCGACGGGCCAAGCCTGTGGAAGGAGTTCATCGACCAGCGCGGCGAGGGCGTCGCGTCGATCGCCGTGATGTTCAAGACCTTGGAGGAGGGCGAGGCCGTCAAGCGCGAGTTCGCCGCCCGCGGGATGCCGGTGACGATGAAGGCCAACATCGGCGACCACATCGAGTACTACTACCTCGACACGCAGGAGCAGTTCGGCTGCCTGATCGAGTCCGGCAGCGGCCACGCGGCCGACTTCGTCAGCCCGGCGTACGTATACCCAACTCCGGACGCGCCGCCGACCGAGAAGCCCGCGACCCTCGATTTCGAGATCACACAGATCTCGGTCGTCGTGCGCGAGCTCGACGCGCGGATGCACGCCTATCACGAGGCTTTCGGCTGGGGGCCGTGGAAGATCTTCGAGTCCGACGGCGAAACGATCATGCACGACTGCGAGCTCGACGGCCAGCCGGTCGACTACTTCAACATCCGGTGGGCGGAGACGCAGGTTGGCGATCTCAACTTCGAGCTGATCGAGCCGCGGGGGGGCGACAATCCCTGGCAGCGGATGCTCGAGACCAAGGGCGAGGGGATCGGCTCGATCGCGGTCATGTTCAAGCTTCGCGAGGAGTCACAACGGGTGATCGATCAGTTCGCGGCGACGGGCCTCGGGATCACCGCCAAGGCCGGAATCGGCGACCACATCGAGTGGTACTACCTCGACACCGAGCCTGGCTTCAAGTGCGTGATCGAGTCAGGCAGCGGCCACGCGATCGACTTCATGGAACCGACCGCCGTATATCCTGAGCCGCCCGCCGGCTAGCCGCTAGACAGCCTCGCCGGTGTCCGGCATATCGGCGTTGACCGCCTCATCAAGCGGCCGGATCACGAGTTCGCTGATCACGACGTGAGGCGGCTGCTGGAAGGCGAACACGAGCGCACGAGCAACGTCCTCCGGCACGAGCGGATGCATCCGCTCAAGCAGAGCCCTGATTGAGGCAGGCCCGCGCGTCAGTGGCGTGTCCACCGTCCCGGGCTCGACCACGGTGACGCGTACGCCGTACTCGGCGCACTCCATCCTCAGCGCGTAAGCGAAACCGACAACCCCGTACTTGCTGGCCAGGTACGAGGGCTCGCCCACATACGGCTCGCGGCCCGACGTGGAACCGAGGATCAAAATGTGACCCTCGCCCTGCCGTCGCATCACGGGTAGCGCCGCGCGCACGCTGTACATCGTGCCGAGCACGTTCGTCTGCACGACCGCTGCCCAGCGGGCCGGATCGCCGCTCGCGATCCGACTTTGCTCGGCGATGCCGGCGTTCGCGACGAGAAAGTCGAGGCGACCGAGATCGGCGGTCGTCCGTTCGACAAGACGCTCGACCGCCTGGTAATCGGTGACATCAACTTCGGCCACCGTGGCCGTCCCGCCGAGCTCCGCCACCTTGGTGGTCAGCTGTTCGCCGGACTGTGTCGAGACGTCGGCGAGGACGAGCGAGGCGCCGAGCCGAGCGAACTCCAATGTGGTCGCGGCCCCGATGCCGGACAGGGCACCGGTGATGATTCCGACGGGTCCGTTCACCGTGCTCACGTGCCTGTCAGTTTAACTGGAACACCGTGAGTCATGCGACCGCCGGCTCATGCGCAAGCTGGTTGAACAGCTCATACGCTTCGCGAGGCCGTGCACCTTCGTGCACGACCTTCGCGACCGCTCGGAGCATGGCCGCGGGTGCATGGCTTTGGAAGATGTTGCGGCCCATATCTACTCCAAGGGCTCCTTCTTGCACAGCGCGGTAAGCCATCTCGAGCGCGTCGAGCTCCGGTAGCTTCTTGCCTCCCGCCATCACGATCGGAACCGGGCAACCCGCCGTCACTCGCTCGAAGCCGTCTGCGCAGTAGTAAGTCTTGACGAACTGTGCCCCGAGCTCGGCGCAGATTCGCGTTGCCAGTCCCAGGTAGCGAGCGTCCCTTGCCAGATCCTTGCCGACCGCGGTGACGGCGAGCACCGGGATGCCGTACCGGTAACCCATGTCGACGAGGCGCGTCATGTTGTGGACAGACTGCGTCTCGTGCTCCCCGCCGATGAACACCTGCACCGCAAGTGCATCGACGTTCATCCGTAGAGCGTCTTCGAGGTCGACGGCCATTCGCTCGTCGGATAGCTCCTTGAGCACGCTCGGGCCGCCGCTCGCGCGCATCACGATCCCGCCACGGTGGACCGCGGGGATCGTCGAGCGGAGGATGCCGCGTGTCAGCATCAACGCATCGGCGTGTGGGGCAATCGGCACGATGCCAAGGTCCACCCGCTCGAGGCCGCTCGTCGGGCCCTGAAAGTACCCGTGGTCGATCGCCAGCATCACCGTCCGACCTGTATCGGGTCGAAAGATCCGGGCGAGCCGATTCTTCATTCCCCAGTCGTAGGCGTTCGCTCCCTTGAGGAAAAATCCCTGATTGGGGATCGCGACGTCTTCGAGGAAGTTCTTTTCTTTACCGGTGTCGGCTTCTGGCATCAGTGCTGGCTCCTCCTCTCACCATGTCCCGGCCGCGCGCCAGAGGGGGCGCACCAGGCCGGCTTCGGACAGCTCAAGCGACCGGCGGTACAACTCGCTCCAGCGAACGTAGAGCTCATCGTAGGCCGCAACCGCCTCAGCTTGCGGCTCAACGGTGCGCTCAAAGCGTGTGATCTGCCTTGCAGTGTCACCGGCGTCGTCATACAAGCCGATGCCGACACCGGCGTAGATGGCGGCGCCGAGGGCCGTCGACTCCTTGACCTCCGGGATCCGCACGGGCAGCGACAGGGTGTCGGCGATGATCTGGGGCCAAAGCGATCCCTTGGCCGCGCCACCGGTGAGCATCACATCATCGATTGGGAGATCGACCAGCTCCCGCACGATCTCAAGGTGCCCGCGCGAGACGTACGCCGCGCTCTCCTCGATGGCGCGAAAACATTCCGCGCGGCCGCTCCTCGCGGGGTCCGAGACATCAAAGCCGAGAAATCCCGGTGACGCGTGCACCCAACGGTTCGCCTGCATGATGTTCGAGAACGTTCCGAACACGCCGTTGGCGCCGGGCGCAACCATCGCCGCCCTGCTCTCCAGGAGGTCATAGACATCTTTGCCTTCACGTTGCGCTTCGGCGCACTCGAGCTCGCAGAAGGCGTCTCGAAACCAACGCATCACGATCCCGCAGTAGAAGCCAATTCCTTCGATCATCCAGCGGTCGGCGACCGTATGGCAGAGCGTCCGCAGCCTTCCCATCGGATCGATCAATGGCTCGGCGAGCACGAGCGTGTGTTGCCAGAAGCTGCCACCGACGATCGTGAAGCGCCCCGGATCGGTGACCCCGAGTCCCAACAACGCGAGTTGCGTGTCGGCTCCGCCCGTCACCACCGGCGTTCCGGACCGCAGTCCGGTCTCCTCGGCAGCCTTTCGCGTCACCGAGCCGATCACTGTGCCGGACTCGACGACATTCGGAAACACGGATCGATCGAGATCGCAGAGTTCGAGCACTCTGTCGGACCAGTCTCGCTCAGCCAGCTCGAACATGCCAGAACTCGATCCAAGCGACGGATCCGTCACGAACTCTCCGGACAGCTTGGTCAGGATCCAGTCGCCGAGCATGCCCACATGCGCGATCGACCCGAAGACGTCCGGTTGGTGGCGAGCGATCCATAGAAATCGCGCAGGGGCAGTGATCGATACCCAGTCGCCAGAATGCTCATAGATCTCCTGCGCAGCCCCCGAGTGGACCAGCTCGCTTGCCTCCTCGGTAGCCCGCGAATCCGCGTTCGGGCAGGCCCAGATCTCGTGACCGCGCGCGTCGTAGAGGACCATCCCCTCACGCATGCTGCTCGTGCTCACCGCCGCGATCGACGCTGGCCCACCAGGTGCCGCCGAGATCGCCTCGCGTACGCACTCGCAAATGAGTGTCCAGTTACTGTCCGTGTCAAATACCTGCGATCCCTCCACGCCCGGTGCACCCGGATGTGAGTACTCACGCTGGCCGATGGCCACCTGTGCGCCGTCAGTTGAAAGGAGCACCGCCCTACAGCTGCCGGTGCCGGCGTCGATCGCGAGAAGGAGACCGTCGGTCATGTCCGTCGGGAGGCGCCGACAACGTGGGTGAGTGGCTCGTGCGCGGCGAAGCGCTCAATCTCCCCCGCGATCATTAGCGCACCCTGCAAGAGCGTCTCCGATGTCGCACCGCCGATATGAGGGGTCAGCACGACGTTCTCATGACGCAGCAGGATCGACCGCTCACCCGGCGATCGTTGACGAAACACGTCGAGCGCCGCGCCTGCCAAATGGCCCGAGGCGAGTGCGGCGTCCAAGGCATCCTCATCTACGAGCGACTCGCGGGCGGTGTTTATCAGGAACGAGCCCGGCTTCATGGCCGCCAATGCATCGCGCCCGATCAGGCCCACGTTGTCGGGGGTCGCGCGTGCATGCAGGGAGACGAAGTCCGAGCGGCTGAGCAGTTCGTCGATCGTTTGAACCTGCTCGATATCGCCCAGTTCGACGTAGGGGTCATACACCGACAGCGCCATCCCGAAGGCCGCAGCGCGACGCGCGACGCGCTTACCCACGTTCCCATAGCCGATGATCCCAAGCCGGTGATCGCGCAGATCGCGTCCCATGAACCTTGCCCCCACCCAGTTGTCGGCGACGTGCCCGCCCTCGTTGACGAAGCGCATCGCTTTTGGCAGCCCGCGCGCGAGCATCACGAGGAACGCAAGTGTAAGGTCGGCGACGGCCTCTGCGTTCTTGCCGGGTGTGTTAACCAACGCCACGCCACGGTGGCTCAGCGCATCGACGTCGATGTTGACCGGTCCGCCGCGAGCGCAGCACACCAGTCGCAGCTCGCTCGACGCGTCCAGCAGTTCCTCGGTCACCGGTGCAGCATGAACGGCGAGCACCTGGACTCCGTCCATCCGTTCGGCGACCTCAGCTGGAGACCCGAGGTACTCGCGCAGCCGCTGCTCCGAGGCTGTCGAGGGAACGAACGGCGCGGGGCCGTTGAGTTCGATGTACTCGATCTGGTGGCGACGCTCCAGAGTTTCAAATGCCTTTCTGAAGAAACTGAGAGGCATAAAAGAGTCGCCGACGGCGAGGATCCTCACTTTTAGAACCAACCTGTTTCGCTGGACGGCTGCGCAACC
>JBKQJQ010000523.1:0-4450 GCA_052147875.1 Solirubrobacteraceae bacterium
CTTCTTCGGTTTCGGCTGTACAGCCGACGGCAGCTACGAAGGGGTGCTGACCGCTCCCAACTTCACTGACACGACGCCGACCACGATCGACGTGCGTCCGTGGCTTGCCTGGTACACCGCGGCGACCGGCTGGCAGTGGGAGGGCACCCTGGGTCCGAACCACAGCGCCTGGCATCAATGGACCGCGACCCCGACCGGCGTGGCTGAGTGGCAACCGGGCGGCACGATCAACCCCTGGACGTGGGGTCCGATCAGCGTCACCCCCGGCCATGGGACGTACGTGCTCGCGGTGTTCGACGCGGTCTATTGGTACAGCAACCCGGTGTATGTCTGGAGCTATGCGGCATCCCAGCCCGGCAACCTCGAGAGCTACTGTGCGTATCCGTAGCGAGACCCGTCACTGCCCGAGGCGTCTACGCCTGCTGCTCGCGGTCGCCGTCGGCGCGCTGCTCGGCATGTCGTCAATGGCCCAGGCAGCAACGACGCCCACCCCCCCAGCCTCGCTGCCCGGTCCGCCACCGGGCGCGGGTACCGGATTCCCGACGGAGCCGGCGAGCGGGTCGACGCCGCCCGCGCAACCACTTGGCCCAGCTGCAACGATCCCCACCCACGTGCCCGGGCCCGGCCTGCTGAGTGGAACGGTGCGGCTGCAGGGGCGCTCGCTGACACTCGGAATCGCCTGCCGAACTGGCGGAAGCGCGAGCTTGTCAGCCCCAAATTTCGGTTTGATCGCGCACGCGGGTTACACGTGCAAACAACATCGCGCAAGTGCCCAGATGAGGGTCAGCGCAAGCAATGCCCGGCGCCTCGCCGCGCTCGGCTCGACGATCGGACAGGTGAGGGTGGGCCGGGGCGGGGCGAGCGAGCAGTTCTCATTGACGCTTACCACCGGGCGGGCCCGCAACAGCTTCTGGACCGACGGTGGGCTCGAGTGCAGCCTGCTCGGCGCGGACGAGCCCTATCTGGTCAGCCCGGATTTCAAGGTCACGCCATCTGTGCTGATCGACGTCCGTCCGTGGGTGGCCTTCTACACGAGCGCCAACGGTTGGCAGTGGCTCGGCACCGCCGGCCTGAATCACAGCAATTGGTATGAGTGGACCGCGACCGCGGGCGGTGTGTCGCAGTGGTTCACGCCGGCCGGCGCGCTCAATCCGTGGACCTGGGCGCCGATCTCGGTGCATGGCGGTCAAGGGACGTACGCGATTGGAGTGTTCGAGGTGATCTACTGGTACCACCAGACGCGCTACAAGTGGCAGTACGCGCCCTCGCATCCGAGCAGCGGTGTGAGCTTAGAAACTCCCTGCGCCTATCCGTGATCGCGGCCGTGGCCGCATGAAGTCGGCGGTGTCCGCAGCGTCGGGTGGCGCGCCGACCGTGGATCCCCAGGGCGCCGAACCCGGCCAGCCCAATCGCCGTTACCGGTCCGATGGCAGGGCGCCATCGGACCGGGGACGGTGATCAGGAAGTCTGCCTAGGGCCGCCGGGGCCGGCTACTCGTCTTCGGCGTCGCCGCCGGACGGGAGATCGAGATCAGCGAGCTCCTCGGCGAATCCCAGCGATGAGCCGCCATTACCCAGGTTCTCCAGGTCTGACAGGTCGGGCTCGATGCCGCCGCCGAAACCGGTCAGCGACTCGCCGTCGGTCAGCCCAAGCTCGGCCGCGAGGTCGTCGTGATCGAGCAGGCCGACCTCGTCGATCCCGCGGGGGAGCGGCTCGGACGGCTCGATCTCGATCCGGCGGTAGCGCTTGAGCCCGGTCGCGGCCGGGATCAGCTTGCCGATGATCACGTTCTCCTTGAGCCCGTTGAGGCGATCGATCTTGCCTTCGAGCGCCGCGTCGGTCAGCACCTTGGTCGTCTCCTGGAAGGAGGCAGCCGACAGGAACGAGTCCGTGTTCAGCGACGCCTTGGTGATCCCGAGGATGATCTCCTCGGCCTGGGCGGGCTCGCCCTTGCTGTCGATCACCGCGCCGTTGATCTTGGCGTACTCGTTGCGATCCACGAACTGACCCGGGAGCAGGTCCGTGTCGCCCTTCTGGTCGACGCGGACCTTCTTCATCATCTGGCGCACGATCAGCTCGATGTGCTTGTCGTTGATGTCGACGCCCTGGGACTTGTAGACCTCCTGGACCTCGCGGACGAGGTACAGCTCAGTCTCGGTCCGGCCGCGGATCGCCAGCAGCTCGTGCGGATACAGCGAGCCCTCGTTGAGCTGCGTGCCGGGCTCGATCTTCTGGCCCGCCTCGACGTACAGGAGCGTCCGGCGCGGGAACGTGGAGCGGTGCTCCTCGCCGCCATCGTCGGTGACAACGACCGTGACCGCCTTGTCGGAGTCCTCGATCGACACCTTGCCGCCGACCTCAGAGATCTTCGCCAGACCCTTCGGCTTGCGGGCCTCGAACAGCTCGACCACGCGCGGCAGTCCGTGCGTGATGTCGGCGCCGGCGACACCGCCGGTGTGGAACGTGCGCATCGTCAGCTGCGTTCCGGGCTCACCGATCGACTGCGCGGCGATGATCCCGACCGCGTCGCCGATCTGCGCGAGGTTGCCGGTCGCCAGCGAGCGGCCGTAGCACGCCTGGCAGACACCGGTCGGCGCCTCGCACTTGAGCACCGAGCGGACCGGGACGGTGATCACGTGGCCCTTGTCAGTGTCGTCCTGCCACGCTTCGACCAGGTCGGCGAGCTCGGCACGGTCGATCTCGTTGCCCTTCTCGACGATCACGCGGCCGCGCTTGGTCTTGATGTCCTGGCCCGCGATCCGGCCAATCAGGTTCGCATTGACCTCACCCGTCGGGCGCAGCTTGCGCGTCTCGGGGTCGATCTCGAGCATGAACACCGGGCTCTCGATGAACTCCTGCGTGCCGCAGTCCTCGCTGCGGATGATCACGTCCTGGGAAACGTCGACCAGCCGTCGGGTGAGGTAGCCGGAGTCCGCGGTCCGCAGCGCGGTGTCCGCGAGCCCCTTGCGCGCGCCGTGGGTCGAGATGAAGTACTCGAGCACCGACAGGCCTTCCATGAAGTTGGCCTTGATCGGACGCTCGATGATCTCGCCCTTCGGGTTTGCCATCAGCCCTCGCATGCCGGCCAGCTGCCGGATCTGCGAGAACGATCCACGCGCACCGGAGTTGGCCATCATGTAGATCGGGTTCATCTCGTCGAGGTGGCTGTAGAGCGCCTCCCCGACCTCGTTCGTGGCCCGATCCCAGAGGCTGGTGACCGCCTCGTGCTTTTCCTCCTGTGTGATCTCGCCGTCCTCGTACTGACCCTCGATCGTCATCAGCTCGCTCTCGTATTTGGCGAGGATCTCGGACTTCGTCTTCGGCGTCTGGACGTCGTTCTTGGAGATCGTCACGCCGGCGCGGGTCGCGTACTCGAAGCCGATGTCCTTGAACGCGTCGAGCACCTGCGAAATCGATGGCGCCCCGTAGCGCTGCACGAGGTCATCGACCAGCTGCGTGGTGTCCTTCTTCTTCATCGAGCGATTGATGAACTCGTACGAGCTTGGGTCGAACTGCTCGCCCAGCGCCTCCTCGAGCGCGCGCTCGATCTTGTCGTTGTAAATGATCCGCCCGACCGTCGTCAGCACGTGACCCTCGCCCCCGACCGGCCGGTACTCGGCCAGATCATGGAGCTTGACGACGCGGTGCTCGTATGACCACTCCGCCTCCTGGGCGGTGCGGAATACGTGCGGCCGCGGGTCCTGGGCTGCCGGATCGATCTTCTCGAGCTCCGACACGTCGGGACCGTAGGTCAGGTAATAGGCGCCGAGCACCATGTCCTGGGCCGGCGTCGCCAGTGGCGCGCCGTGCGCCGGGGAAAGGATGTTGTTGGCCGACAGCATCAGGATCCGGGCCTCGGCCGGCGCCTCGGCCGACAGCGGCAGATGGACCGCCATCTGGTCGCCGTCGAAGTCGGCGTTGAACGCGTGACAGACGAGCGGGTGGACCTGGATCGCCTTGCCCTCGACCAGCACCGGCTCGAACGCCTGAATGCCCATGCGGTGAAGCGTGGGGGCGCGGTTGAGCATGACCGGGTGCTGGTAGATGACTTCTTCGAGAATGTCCCAGACTTCGGGATCGCGCCGTTCCAGCATCTTTTTGGCGGACTTGATGGTGTCGGCCAGGCCATGCTCCTTGAGCTTGCGGATGATGAAGGGCTGGTAGAGTTCCAGCGCGATCTTTTTGGGGAGGCCGCACTGATGCAATTTCAGTTCGGGGCCGACGACGATGACGGAACGGGCGGAGTAGTCGACGCGCTTGCCAAGAAGATTTTCGCGGAAGCGCCCCTGCTTGCCCTTGATCATGTCGGTGAGCGACTTCAACGGGCGGTTGGAGCTGCCCAGAACGGGCCGCTTGCAGCGGTTGTTGTCAAACAGCGCGTCGACGGCCTGCTGAAGCATTCGCTTCTCGTTGCGGATGATCACTTCGGGAGCGTTCAAGTCGACCAGCT
>JBKQJQ010000524.1:0-3648 GCA_052147875.1 Solirubrobacteraceae bacterium
CCCGCGGAAATGACATTGCGCCGATCCCCGGTACCCGACGCGTTACGCGCGTTGAGGAGAACACCGCCGCTGACAGCGTCCAGCTCACTGCCGCCCAAATCGACCGCCTCAACAACCTCACCCCGGCAGCCGGCGAGCGACACGACGAGACCAACATGGCCAACATCGACCAATAGCGTCAAATCCGCGCCGTTGGTCAGGCCGAGCGTTCTGCATCACCAGGAGAGCGAGACAGCGGCCGACCCGCGCCGCGGGTTCTGCTGGGGACGAACTGCAGCAGCGCGCCGCCGACGTCGACGGCTGCTCCTCCGTCGACGGAGCAGTCGTCACGGGGTGCGAACCTGCATGCGTCGGGCGTCACCCAGACCTGCTCTGCAACTGCCGCGGTTACGCCGGGCGTGATGACCAGGCCCCTGCCTTGCGCGGACCTCAGGTGATCGGCGTTATCGCGAGCGTCGGAGGGTGGCGTCGATCTCGGCGGTGAGGAGATAGAGGTCGAGTTCGTCGGGGTGTTCCGGATCGAACGGATGAAAGCCGAGCCGTTCCCACCACGTCCGAGCAGTTTGGCTGAGGGCGGTCACGACGACCGCTCGGCATGCGGCCTTCTCGTTTAGTTCGACGGTCGTCGCGAGGACGTGGAATGCCAGCGTGGTGCCTATGCCCAGCCCGGTGTAGCGATGATCGACGGCGAGCCGGCCGAGTAGGAGCGCGGGGACGGGGTCGGGCGCGCCTTTTGCCAGGACGTCGGGCGCGGCCGACCGGTCGATCCCGGTCATTGAGATGCTGGCAAATGCGACTACCGCGTGTTGGGCGTCAGCGACGACCCAGGTGGCGGCTGTGTCGCGTCGCCGGTTCTGCCCGGCGTAGCGGCGCAACCAATCATCGAGCACCGGCTCGCCGCTCTCAAACTGGTCGCGGTCGTGTCGGCGCGGGTCAAGCGGTGCCGGCCGGCGCAGCTCAGTCAAGCCAGCTGAACTTGCGCTTGCGGCGCATCGCGCTCGCGAGTCGTTCGTTGACCTCGGCTGGGCGCTCGAGCGCTTCGGTGAAAGCGGTCGCAGCTTCGCCTGAGAGGCGGATGCTGGAGCGCTCGGCCAGAACCTCTTCCGCTCTGGACGCCGCGGCCTGAACAACGAACGCGGAGACGTTCAGGTGCGAGGCGGCAGCGGCCCGTTCCAGCAGCGCCTTGTCCGACGGGCCGACCCGGATCTGGAGGCGGTCTTCTTTGATCGTTGACATGTACTCACGATGGCAGTACAGCCCTGGGTTGTCAAGCCATCCACCACAAGGGAGGAAGCCATGCAGTCCATGTTGCTCGACGCCGCCGGCCATCGCCGCTCGCCAGCGACGATGCCTGGGTACCACCGAGGGCGTCCCCCGCGAAACAAGGGCGAGCAATACCCGGCTGATCCGCCTACCGTCGAAGAGATCGTGACGGTGATGCGAGCCGTCGGCGACAGCGCCAACGGACATCGACTCCGCACGCTCATCGTGCTCCTGTGGCGCGCCGGCCTCCGGATCAGCGAGGCGCTCGCGCTCCAAGAAAGCGACCTGGACCGATCCCGAGGGGCTGTGCTCGTGCGCCGCGGAAAGGGCGGCAAGCGACGCGAGGTCGGGATGGATCGCTGGGCATGGGACCAGCTCGAGCCGTGGATCGACCAGCATCTACCTACAGGCATCGACAGCAGCGAATCATCAGCACCGTCCACGGCCGACCATCGCCCACGATCTCAGCCACCGCCGGTCTCCAGCTGACGCGATAGCTCACGCGCCGTCCGGTCGGCCGACGAGCCTGGCCGACCCGACGCCGTACCCGAGCCTGGCGAATACGAGGTGGGCGGACGTCGCAGTCTCGAGCCCCGCTTTGCTGTCAGCAAGCGAAAGCGCGACTCCCGCCGACGGCCGATATGCGCGAGTTTCGCGCGGAGCAGGTCGCCAAGGGGACTCGGTGTTAGTTCCGGGCGGGTTCGTATGTGGCGATCACGACGCCCTTGCTGGTGGTGGCGCTGTCGGTGAGTCGGAGGGGTGCGTGCACGCCTTCGGGGAACATTCGCCTACCCGTGCCAAGCACGAGCGGGGCGATCGAGAGCAGGTACGTGTCGATCAGATCGGCGGCCATCAGGGAGCCGATCAGCACGCCGCTGCCCATGGTCACGAGGTTCGCGGTCGAGGTTTGTTTGAGGTCCGCCACGGCGGCGGAGACGTCGCCGTGCACGAGGGTCGAATTGGGCCACTCGAGCGTGGTCTCGGGGTTGCTCGACGCGACGTACTTGCGAATGTTGTTGAGCGGGTCCTTGAACGGGCCGCCCTGACGGTTCCAGTAGGCCAGGAGCTGCTCGTAGGTCCAGCGCCCGAACAGCCACGCGTGCTCCTCGCCCATCAGCTCGCCCATCTTGGTGACGGTCGCCTCGTCGAAGTACTGGACCCCCCAGCCGCCGTGGGCAAAGCCATCCCGGGTGTCCTCGTCGGGGCGGCCCGGTGCCTGCATTACTCCGTCGAGCGTCATCCCGTTCATCACGATTACCTTCCCCATCTCTCATCCTCCTTCCCGCGGGCAGCGGGCTCGCATTGCTACGGCCGTCCGGCGCGGGGCGCCGGCGCCCGAGTCATCAGGATCTGCGTGTCGCGCCCCTGGAGCATCTGGGCGGGGCCACGCCATTGGTTTGCGACCATGAACAGGGTCGCGCCGTCCGGTCCGCCGAGGGCACACGCAAAGCAGCCACGGTCAAGCTCAACCGTCTGCAGCACCTCGCCGCCTTCGCGAACGCGCACACACCGCTTGTTCGGGACGTCCGCATACCAGACGGCGTTCTCGGCGTCGGCGCAGATGCTGTCCGGGACACCCTCGCCGAGATCGGCCCACGCGCGCCGGTTCGACAGTCCCCCGTCGGCGTCAATGTCGAACGCGGTGAGCCGCTTGGCGTAGGACTCGGCGACGATCAGCGTCCGACCGTCGGGCATGATCAGCATTCCGTTCGGAAACGACAAGCCGTCGGCGACCGCACGCGCCGAGCCGTTACGGGTCACGAGCGCGACGATCCCGGGCGCGAACGGCTCCCCGGCCATCAGATCAAAGCCGCCGCCATTGACGTAGGCGTTGCCGCGAGCGTCGACGACGAGCTCGTTTACCGCCGGAGGGTCAGACGCCGCCTTCAGGTCGGCGTGCGTCTCTAGCGACCCATCGTGCTCGCGCCGCAAGAGCAACCCATCCCGTGCCGAGACCACCAGCAAACGGCCGTCGGGGAGCCAGTCGACGCACAGCGGAAACGAATCACCGCGAAGCATGACCTCGCTGATGCCGTGCAGATCGAGCGCGATCACCTGCTGTGTACCCCAATCGGAGAACCACAGGCGGTCTTCGTGCCATCTCGGCTGTTCGCCGAACACCCGGCCATTTAGCAAGACGTGCACATCGGACATCTAGGCCTCCCGGTTGATTGACAGGAACTAGACCGTACAGTACTATATCAGAACTAGACTGTCTAGTATGATGCTGGGTCGATGACGACCGCAGCCCCGTCGCGAGATGAGTTCGAGGATGAGCGTCGCTCTGCGCGCAAGCGCCGGGCGATCCTCGACGCCGCCACCTCCGTGTTCCTGAGCAACGGCTACCTCGGCACAAGCATGGATGAGATCGCCGCGCTCGCCCAC
>JBKQJQ010000525.1:0-6148 GCA_052147875.1 Solirubrobacteraceae bacterium
CAGCACGTCCTGAGGCTTGAGCGTGCCGTTCGCAAGCTGCTCGACGACCGACGCGCCGTCTGAGCCACTGGCGCGCTTGGTCTTGGTCGCCGCACCCTTGGCGGTTGAGCGGGCCTGCTTTGCGCCCACTGAAGCGGCGGTCGCGCTTGGCTTGGCGCCGGACTTGGCCGTCTTGGCGGTCGAGGACGCAGCCCTGCCTGCCGACTTCGCCCCCGCGCTGGCGCCGCGGCTGGACGCCGCGCGCTTTGTGTTCGTGGCGCCTGCCTTTGCGCTGCCGGCTGTCTTGCTTGCGCCCGACTTCGCCTGCGTCGCCGTTCGACTCCCTGCCTTGCTGGCACTCGTCGTGGTGGCCTTCGCGCCGCTGCGCGCGGCGGACGCGGTCCGCTTTGCGGCTGGCTTGGAGGTTGAAGATCGTTTCGGCGCGGGCATGCTGGGCTCCTGACTTTCGTGCGGGCTGGCGCGAGACTATCCGAACCGGAAGCGCGGCACAGCGCACCTTGAACCGGTCAGATGGGGCGCTGTCGGGTATGCCCGACGCGGCGGCGGGTGAAACCATCCAGCCGCGTCAACCGTTGCCAGCGACCAGCAGCTCGAGCAGCGCCTTCTGGGCGTGTCGGCGATTCTCCGCCTGGTTCCAGATGCGCTGGCGGTCGCCGTACAGCACGGTCTCCGTGATCTCCTCTCCGGGGTGGGCCGGGAGGCAGTGCAGCGCGATCGCGTGAGGAGCCGCGAGGTCGAGCAGCTGGTCGTCGAGCCGGTACGGCGCCAACGCTGCGCGGCGGCGCTCGGCGGTTGTCTGATCATCGCTCATGCTGACCCACACATCGGTGTAGACGGCGTCCGCGCCGTCGACCGCGGCGCGCGGATCCGAGGTCAGCACGGCGCCCGCAACCGGCTCGAGCTGATAGCCATCGGGTGCGGCGATCCGGACCTCGACGCCGGCCAGCCCACCGACGACCGCGAGCGACCTGGCGACGTTGTTGCCGTCGCCGACGTAGGCGAGTTTCAGACCGCGGAGCTCGCCGAACGCCTCGCGCAACGTCAGCAGGTCGGCGAGCGCTTGGCACGGGTGGTGACCGGCGGTCAGCATGTTGAACACCGGCACGGTGGCGTGGCGGGCGAGCTCGGCGACCGGCTGATCGGGACCGGTGCGGATCCCAATCGCCGCGACGTGTCGCGAGAGCACGTAGGCGGTGTCGCGGATCGACTCCCCGCGGGTGATCTGCAGATCGTCTGACCGCAGCACCATCGGATGGCCTCCGAGCTCGAACACGCCCGCCTCGAATGAGACACGGGTGCGGGTCGACGGCGCCGCGAAGATCAGCGCGATCGTCAGGCCCGACAGCGCCTGCGAAGACACGGGCGAGCGCTTGAGCTCGGCGGCGCGGGCCAGCAGTGCCTCCAGCTCGTCGGGCGTCAGTTCGGCACCGGTCAGAAAGTGGCGCGCCAAGCGCAGCAGTGTACGTTCCGACGATCGTGATGAGGCTGCGAGTGCTGACCTGGAATCTGATGCACGGCCGCGCACGGCCGCGTTCGCGCGGTGATCAGCGGGCACAGTTCACGGCCGCCCTGGACAGCTACGCCTGGGACGTCGCGCTGCTGCAGGAGGTCCCACCGTGGTGGCCGGCGGCGCTCGGCGCGGCGCTGATCGCCGAGTACCGGTTCGTGCTCACGTCGCGCAACGGCCTGCTCCGAGTGCGCCGGGCACTCGCGACCCGGTGGCCAGACCTCGCCAGGTCGCAGGGCGGCGGGGCGAACGCGATCCTCGCGCGTAGTGACCGGATCGTCGCCGACCGCGAGCTCCGGCTACGGCTGCTCCCAGAGCGGCGCTGGGTCCACGGGGTGCGGCTCGCCTGCGGGATCTGGGTCGCGAACCTACACGCCTCCGGCGAGCACAGGGGCGCCGACGAGGACGGCGACGTCGCGGCGGCCGCGGCGCTCGAGTGGGCGGCGGGAGAGCCGCTCGTGCTGGGCGGGGATTTCAATCAACGCCCACCGCGCCTCGACGGACTCGTCCGCATCGCAGCGCGCGACGTCGACCACATCTTCGTCGGGCCCGGCCTCGAGCGCGTAGGCGATCCCGAGGTCCTCGAACGCGGCGCGCTGTCCGATCACCCGCCGCTCGCGGTGACCGTCGCGCGCATGCCTTAGCCGCGCCCGGCGCGCAGGCCGAAGCCCCTCAGCACCAGCAGTGCCTTCTCTCCGAGCGTCCCGCGGGCGGGTAGTACGCCGAGCTGGGTGGCGGCGTCATAGACGTCGTAGAAGCCGCGCACCCGGAACAGCAGCTGGTGCTGCAGCTCACAGTAGAAGATGCAGTGAACGACGACGAACCTGCGCGTCGCCGGCAGGCCCTCGAGCGGCTCGCGATGGGTGCCGAGCAGCTTGCATGGAGCCGCCACGAACTGCCCGTCGGTCAGCCTGCTCCCGGTCTGCTCGAGCCGCGCATCGGGGAACGCCGACCACAGCCGCTGCGCATGCTCGGCCAGCGCCTCGACCCCGTTCAGCGGTGCGACCGTGAGCGGATCCTCGTACTGGATCCCGGCTGCGCAGATGGCGCCGAACGCCTCCGGGTCCTTGTCAGACCAGGCAGCCTGCCAGCCGTCGATCAGCTCGTCGACGGTCATCGCGCGCCCTCGCGGGCGCAGATCAGCTCAACCACGCTCAACACGCACCCTCGCGGGCGCAGATCAGCTCAACCACGCTCATCGCGCCGCCCGCTGCGCGCCCAGGTCGGGCATCCCCTCGTCGGGTGTCGACGCCTGCGCGTAGTGCCGCCGGGCGATCCGGCCCGCTCCTCGGGCCAGCCGTCCGGACTGCACCGCGAGCTTGATCGCCCTCGCCATCGCGACCGGGTCGTGAGCGCGCGAGATCGCGCTCGCGCACAGGACCGCATCGCAGCCGAGCTCCATCGCGAGCGCGGCGTCGGAGGCGGTGCCGACTCCTGCGTCGAGGATCACCGGAACGCCGGCCCGCTCGACGATGATCGAGATGTTGTACGGGTTGCAGATCCCCATCCCGCTGCCGATCGGCGAGCCGAGCGGCATCACCGCCGCGCAGCCCGCGTCCTCGAGCCGCCGCGCGAGCACCGGATCGTCGGTCGTGTAGGGCAGCACGACGAAGCCGTCGTCGACCAGCTCCTCGGCCGCCGCCACCAGCTCAACCGCGTCCGGCAACAGCGTGCGCTCGTCACCGATCACCTCGAGCTTGAGCCAGTCGGTCTCGAACGCCTCCCGCGCAAGGTGGGCGGTCATCACGGCGTCACGAGCGGTGAAGCAGCCGGCGGTGTTGGGGAGCACCTCGACGCCGGCCGCCCGCAGCACGTCGAGAATCGAGCCGCTGGCGCTCGGGTCGAGGCGCCGCAGCGCGACGGTGCAGATCTCCGCCTCCGATTCCTCGCACGCGCGCGCAAGGAGCTCGTGGTTGGCGAAGCCCCCACTGCCGAGGATCAGCCGGGAGCGCAGCTCCCGACCGGCGATCACGAACGAATCACCCACCCTGGATCGCCGCCACGATTTCGATCAGCGCTCCATCCTCCAGCTCGGCGTTCTCCCAGCGCGAGCGGGAGATCACCTCGCCGTCGAGCGCGACGGCGATTCCGCGCGCTCCGGGCTCAACATCGAGCAGCTCCACCACGCTCGCGACAGTAGCGCCGGGCGCCAACTCGCGGCGCTCACCGTTGACGGTCACGATCACGCCATGCTCTCCGCGGTCGCGTGCCGGAAGCGGGCCGGAGCGAACGCTGCCGCGAGCGGCCCGCAGTCCTCTCCGAGCAGCGAGCTGCAGACCAACTCGGCGGTGACCGGCGCCAGCAGGATGCCGCCGCGGCGGTGGCCCACCGCCCAATGCAGGCCTTCGACGGCGCTGCGTCCGATTGCGGGGAGGTTGTCCGGGGTGGCCGGACGCAGCCCGGCGGAGAACTCGTCGACCACGAACTCGGACACGCCGGGGACGAGCTCCGTGGCGTCGCGCAGCAGCTCGAAGCAGGCGCCGGCCGTGACCGTCGTGTCGAACCCGCGCTCTTCGGAGGTCGCGCCGATCACGTAGCGCCCGTCCCCACGCGGCACCACATACGATGGGCCGATCCGGATCACGCGCGTCAACAGGCCCGGACCGGCGGGATCGTGCAGGCGCAGGATCTGGCCCTTGATCGGGCTCACGGGCACGCGAGCGCCGGCCGGGATTCCCTCCAGCTCCCGCGTCCACGATCCGGTCGCGACCACTACGGCGCCAGCCGCCAGCTCGGAGCCATCCTCGAAGATCACCCCGCTCACGCGGCCACCGGTGGTCGCGACGCCCATCACTCGCGCTCGGGCCCGGACCTCGCCGCCGGCACGCTCGATCGCTACGCATAGCGCCGGGATCAGGACCCGCGGGTCGATCGCGTGGTCGTCGGGGACGTCGAGCGCCATTCGAAGCGCCGGCGCGAGCCCCGGCTCGAGCGCCCGTGCCTGGCTAGGTCTTAGGCGCTCGACTTTGAGGCCAAAGCCCTGTCGCAGCTTGAACTCGCGCTCGAGCGCCTCGGCCTCGTCGGCGTCGCGGGCCACGAGCAGCGTCCCGCAGCGCGTGTAACCGACCTCGGCCAGTTCGGACTCGGCGCACAGTTCTGCCACGAACTGGGGATAGTCGCGGGCGCTGGCCAGCCCCAGCTCGAGCAACGGCTGCTCGGCCGCGATCGCCTCGGCTATCGGCGCCAGCATCCCGGCCGCCACGTGCGAAGCGCCGGCGCCGGCCGTGTCACGCTCGAGCACGAGCACGCGCAGCCCCCGCCGACAGGCGCGCCACGCGATCGAGAGGCCGATCGCGCCCGCGCCGATCACGGCAACGTCCGCTGCTGGTGCCTTGGGGTGCGACGAGTCGTACACGAAAGTCTCCCTACGCCGGCATTACCCGGCCAGGTCCTGACGGTCGGCGGATGTGGCATTCCGCCCTCTCAGCCCTACGGTGGGGCTCCCGTGCCGTCAATGCTAGCGCGCGACTCCTGCCAGACTGGGTGCATGGGGTGCATGGATGACCGTCGCGATCAGCTCGAAGAAGCGCTGCTGTACCTGGTCTGTGACGGGCGCTCGGACGACTTCCTCGAGGCCGCGCTGCGCGGCGGCGTCGACATCGTCCAGCTGCGGCTCAAGGACGCGGACGACGAGCTCGTGCTCGCCACCGCGAACCGCTACCGGCGCCTGTGCAACGCCGCCGGCGCGCTGCTGATCGTCAACGACCGCCCGGACCTGGCGGTTGCCGGGGATGCCGACGGCGTCCACGTGGGCCAGGACGATGTCGCCGTCGAGCAGGCCCGCGCGGTCGTCGGGCCCGAACGGCTCGTCGGCCTATCGACGCACTCGCTAGACCAGGTCCGCGCCGTCGCCGGCGTGGATTACATCGGCGTCGGGCCGGTGCACGCGACGCCGACCAAGCCTGGACGGGCGCCGGTCGGACGCAAGCTCGTCCGCTACGCGGCCGCCAACTGCACGCTGCCGTTCTTCGCGATCGGCGGGATCGACACGACCAACATCGCGGCAATCCGCGACGCGGGCGCGCGACGGGTCGCGGTCGTGCGCGCGCTTACGCAGGCGCCGGACCCCGAGCCGGTCGCGCGGGCACTGCGGGCAAGCCTCACCGAGCGGGTCGGCGTTGGCGCAACGTAGCCGCAAACGCGGGCGCCACACGAAGCCGGCTCCCGAGAAGGAGCCGGAGGTGCGGATCGGAGGCTGGCGCGTCGAGCCGCAGATGAGCCGCTCGCAGCGCCGCGACGCCCAGGTCCGTGCCGGGCTGACCCCGCTCGGCCCTGGCGAGCGCCCGGGCGCGATCGTCGTCGCGACCGTGGTCGCCGGGCTCGTGGGCGTCGGGCAGCTGGTCGCGTTCTTCGCCGGGCTGAAGATCCACGGCAAGACGCCGGCAGCCGGCGGCACGATCCTCTTCTGCGTGTTGATGATCGTCTGCGCCGTGGGAATGTGGCGGCTGTGGTACGGCGCCGTGCTCGGATTCATGGCGCTGCTGGCGATCGTCGCGACGCTGTTCTCGCTGTACCTGATCGAGGCCAGCAATCTGCTCGGGCTGGTCGTCGCGCTGGTGGTGATCGTTGGTTGCGGCTACCTGTTCTTCAAGCTCGTGCGGGTCCTGAGCCGGATCCAGATGCCGCGCTACCCGGGGCGCT
>JBKQJQ010000526.1:0-3298 GCA_052147875.1 Solirubrobacteraceae bacterium
TTCGTGCAGGTCGGCGATGTTGATGGTCGTCACGGTCATGTGTTCGCCTGGGCGACTCGGAATGGTCGCAGATCGATGATCCTCACCCGCGTTACCAGATCCGCAACCGGGCCTTACAGGACGCGCCCCAGGCGTACCGGCACCACCGCCAAGGATCTGGGGCTCCTGGGGCAGCAAGGGCGGCTGGGGCTCGTCGGTCTCATGCGCGCCTTGGCTACCGCCCGCCTCTCCGGGACTGATTATGTGGACCGGTCGGCGAATGGGCCGCGGCCCGATCTGAGAAGACGTTCGTTTGGTGCGCTGACCGATCTTGTTGTCGCCGAGGCGCTCGTCCGCGCCGGCGCCGGCTGGCAGACCAATGCGATCGTGCGAAGGACCTCCGCGCGACCGCAGTTCTCGCCGCAACCAAGGGCGCTCGCTGAGGTTTCGACGCCCGACCATTCGCATATGCAAAGCAACTTCGGACGCGCGATGGCGCCGTGGGCACGTACAGCGGGCGGCGTGCGCCCGTCCGCCCGTGATCGGCTGTTTCGCCTATTGAAGTTTGGGGTTTGGGTTCGTCGGCTGGGTGAGGTCCCAGTCGTGGGTCGAGTTGCCGTAGGCGGGAATCCCGCCAGCGTCCTTGAGCATGCGAGCGAGATGAAGCACGTTCCAGGTCATGAACACGGTGTTGCGCGTGGCCCAGGCGTTGCGCTCCCCGCCGGCGGCGGGATCGAGGTACGAGGGGCCCGGACCGGCTTCCCCGGTCCAATACGTGTCTGATTGGGGAGGGATCGCGAGGCCGATGTGCTGCAGCGCGTAGAGAACCTGGGCGCTGACGTGTTTGCCGCCGTCGTCGTTGCCGGTAGTAAGCGCACCGCCCACCTTGCCGTAGTAAGCCCACTGGCCAGCCTGGTTGACCTCGCTCGAGTAGGCATACAGGCGCTCGATGATCTTCCTGGTCTGCGAGCTCTGATCTCCCAGCCATATCGGGCCGCAGATCAGGATGATGTCGGCGGGCGTCACCAACTCCCGGTAGATCGCCGGAAACTCGTCGCGGTCGCAGCCATGCTCACGCAGATCGGTCTCCATGCCGGCCGGGATATCGTGGTCGATGGTACGAATCTCGTCGACGGTCACCTCCACACGTCGCAGAATGCCGCGCACGATCGCGAGCATCCCGTCGGTGTTGCTCGTCTCCGGCGATCGCTTGAGGGTGCCGTTGAAGATCACGGCGCGTAGGTCGTCGTAACGTTCCGGCGCTCCGTCCGCCTGTTGGTCAATGAAGGTCTGGATTGACTGGGGGAGCGGCATCAGATCGACATCCTTCCGGCTCTAGGTTTCAAGATCGGGTCGTGACCAGCGGCATAGCATCTCGCAAGTCCACCGACCCGAGCCAGATGCGCCGCCTGCTCACGCAACTTCCCGCGGGCGTTCGCAGGCCGAGATCGTGGGCCAGCAAGCCCAAGACAACGACCAGCCCCGGCGGTCCGCGGTCGGTCACGCGGTGCGTTCGAACGGCGAGCGCTGCCGCCCTGGACGAGCGCCCGGCGCGACAAACAAGCGCCAGGCCGATCGATCCGCTTCGAGCAGGTCCTGCGCCGGCGCCAGCCGGTCACGGCTGTCCACTGAGCATTCTCTCTCGGACGACTCAGCTTTCTGCTGGCCTTTCGCTCACCCGCGGCGTACGGGCATGCGCGCTGGCTTGGCGGCAGACGCGCTCAACTCGCTGGAGGATGCTGGTGTTCGCCGAAAGCGAGACCGGCGCTCCGTCGTGGAGCACCGGTGCGGGTACCTATGCAGGCCCAGGTCGACGTATGCAGGCCCAGGTCGACGCCGAAAGCGCTGCCGACCTCGCGCATTCGAGCCAACAACGATCGGAAGGTCGCCGGGCCGATCGCCGACTTGGGCCCCGGTTAGAGACGGAAGCGATCGTTCGGATGACGCGCCATTTCGCGGCGCCTGCGTCGGCAAACGCAGGCTGCAGGTGCTCACGTTCTCGCGACAGAGGCAGCCCCGCAGCCGCGCCACCTGTGGCTACCGAGCCGGTGCGACGCGGACGCCGCCTGATGACGGGAGTTTCGCACTGGGCTTCGCCCGCTGGACTTGGCCGGGACGATTCAGTCGTGGACCGCGGGGCCGCTAGTCAACCGGAGATGGAGACTCGCCGGCTTGTCGAGCTTGTTGACGCTTACGCACGGTGAGTGTATCCCGCGATCCTTGAGCAGCAGGAAGCCGACAGTGTGTCCTCCGCCTTAGGTATCTGGCTGCTGCTGGCCGCTTGCGCTGCCGGCGCCGACGGCGAGAACCGCCATGAGCTGGAGGAGGCGCTTGGCTGCTCCGCCGGAGAGGCGGGGGAGCTGTTGGCGGCGTTCATGGTGGCGCCGCCGCAGGCGCTCAACGCTGGGATCGCGGCGTGGGTGCAGCCTGCGGACGCAACGGCCGCGTTCAACGAGTGGGTCAGGTCTCTTCCCGAGCGGGTTGAGTCAGGCTCGGTGCCGAGTCAGGTGCAGCCCGACGAGTGGGCCAGGCGAACCACGCTCGGACTGATCGAGAAGTTCGCAATCGACCCGCTCGCGCGGATCGTGCTCGGGTCCGCGGTGGCGACCCGGGTGTCGTGGGCGACGCCGTTCGACGTCGTGGACGCTGACGAGCATCTGGGGGCGGCGAGTCCGTGGCGTGGGAAGGTCAGACGCCTGCTGTGGGATAGCACCAACGGGCCGCTCGCGAGGGGCCCCGCGCAGCGGTTGTCGATACGCGCTCCGCTGGCGTTGTTGTCGCTCATTTCGCGGTCGCGCATGAGGATCTGACGGTTATGTCGGTGTCGGCCGCCCCGGGCGTTCCTCGTGGCGCCGTGCTTGAAGCCGCGCACGAGTTGACCGCGGCGTTGCATAACCGACAGCTGTCATCGATTGGAGTGTCCCTGTTCGACCTCCCGCTCGGCGACGGCCACTCGTGGACAATCTCTGAACACGAGACCGATACGTTTCGGGCCGGCGACCACGAAGAGAAGATCGAGGCCGTCAGCCTGCCCGCCTGGGATCAGCAGGCCGAGCTGAAGCTCATGATCGACGGGTCCTTTGGATGTCGGGCCGCCGTCAACACTCTGCGGGAGTTGATCGGTCCGCGCCCGGAAGACCCGACCGAGGGCAAACAAAAAGCGATCGCGAGGTTCTCCCGATATGGATTCGAGGCCGCCGCGATCGTCGATTTCCTACTCGGGCGCGCCATGGAACCCGTTGAGCGGGGGATCGAGCGGAGCGTCGTGCTTCGCTTCGACCACCCGTACGCCGCCGTAGCCGTCGCGGGCAAATTGAAC
>JBKQJQ010000527.1:0-28911 GCA_052147875.1 Solirubrobacteraceae bacterium
TCACGCCACGACCGCTCGACGCCGTACTCCTGCATGTAGCCGGCGCCGCCGTGGATCTGGATGCACTCGTCAGCGACCTCGACCGCGATCCGGGCGCTGTAGAGCTTCGCCATCGTGATCTCGCGGACCGGGTACTCGCCGTTCTGGAACCGCCAGGCGGTCGTGTAGACCATCTGCCGTGCCGTCTCGATCTTGGTCGCCATCTCGGCGAACTTGTGGCGGATCACCTGGAAGTGGCCGATCTCGCGGCCGAACGCCTTGCGCTGCTTGGCGTACTGAAGCGTGCGGTCAAACACCTGCTGGGCGCCGGCAACCGCGCCGGCGGCGCCGATCAGCCGCTCGCCCTGGAGCTCCCACATGATGTGGTAGAAGCCCTTGCCGACCTCCCCTAGCACCGCCGAGGCCGGCACGCGCACGTCCCCAAACGCCAGCAGTGCGGTGTCGGAGGCGCGCATCCCGAGCTTCTTGAGCCGCTTTTCGCGGATCACGCCGGGTGCGTCCATCGGCACGATGAACAGCGTGAAACCGTCGTACCCGGCGTCGGGATCGGTCTTGGTCACGAGCACGATCGCGTGCGCCCGATGACCGTTAGTGATGTAGGTCTTGGAGCCGTTGATCACGTACTCGTCGCCATCTCTCACCGCGCGGGTCTTGATCCCGGCGACGTCGGAGCCCGCGTCGGGCTCGGTGATCCCGATCGCGAGGATCACCTCGCCGGCGATCGCGGGCGCGGCCCACTGCTGCTTCTGCTGCTCGCTCCCGAACGCGAGGATCGGCGGCATCGCCATGTCGGTCTGGACCGCGACGCCCATCGCCAGCCCGCCGCAGTGGGCGTGCGCCATCTCCTCGGCCAGCACGAGGCTCGTGTAGTAGTCGCCACCCTGGCCGCCGTACGCCTCCGGCTTGTCGAGTCCCAGGAACCCGAGCTCGCCCATCCGCTCGAATACCCAGTCGGGGAACATCGTCTCCTCCCACTCCTCGGCGTGGGGCTGAAGCTCCGTGACCACGAAGCGGCGGATCGACTCGCGCAGCTGCTGGTGCTCGTCGGTGAAGATGAAGTGCCTGCGCTCTGAGGCGAAGTCGGGCTTCAGGACGTCGGCCATCTCGCGCAATAGTAAACAGTGGGACTTCCTACTTCCTACTGCGGCGGACACCTGGTCGTCTGACCGGAACATATGGCCGGTTAAACGCCCAGGTAGGCTTGGCGCCGCCGATGAGCTACGAGACGATCCAGTACCGCGTCGCGGACACCGGCGTCGCGACGATCGCACTCGACCAGCCCGAGACCCGCAACGCTCTATCGGACGAGCTCCTCGCCGAGCTGATCGACGCACTCGAGCAAGCCCGCGACGACGACCGGGTCCGCTGTGTCGTGATCACCTCGACCCACGACCGGGTCTTCTCCAGCGGCGCCAACCTGGCCGGCTTCGCCGCCGATGTCGCGCTGATCCACAAGCACTTCGAGACCGAGCGCTTCCCGCGCATTTTCACGCTGCTCGGCGAGCTCGGCAAGCCGTCGATCTGCGCCGCCAACGGCCACGTGCTCGCAGGGGCGCTCGGGCTGGCGCTGGCGTGCGACCTGATCATCGCCAAGGACACGGCCAGGTTCGGAACGCCCGAGATCAACGTCGGGCTGTTCCCATTCATGATCATGGCGCTGATCTACCGCAATGTCGGCCGCAAGAGGACCGCCGAGCTGATGCTGCTGGGGGAGCAGATCTCCGCGATCGAGGCCGAACGGATTGGGATCGTCAACCGCGTCGCCCCGGCCGAAGAGTTCGGCGCGCTGGTCGATGACTGGGCGCTCAAGCTGGCGGCCAAGTCGCCGGCGCTGATGAAGCTCGGCAAGGACGCGATCTTCCGCCAGCAGGACATGGCGTTCGAGGATGCGGTCGCGTTTCTGCGCTCGCAGCTGACGATCGCGTTCTCGACCGACGACATTCAGGAGGGCGTCAAAGCGTTCTTCGAAAAACGCCAGCCCGAGTGGAGAGGGCGTTAGGATCGAGCGAAGGATCGACAGAGAGGGGACTGAAGTGGCGGCGCAGTCGATTGTTGCGGGCACCGACGGATCAGCGAGCGCAGAGAAGGCGGTCGACCGTGCGGGCCGTCTGGCGCTCGCGCTCGGGGCGACCGTGCACGTTGTCATCAGTTACAAGGACCCCGCGGCGGGCGCCTGGATGGCTGCCGCCAGCGGGTTCGCCGTCAGCGAGCCGTTCTCGGACGACGACGTCCGGGAGGAGGCCGAGCGGATCGCCGCGCGCTCGCGTGACCGGCTCGCCTCGACTGGCGTCGATGCCAAGGCTCACGTCTGCAGCGGCGATCCCGCGCAGGCGCTGATCTCGGTCGCCGCCGACGAGGACGCCGAGATGATCGTTGTCGGCAATCGCGGCATGAGCGGGGCCAAGCGCCTGCTCGGTTCGGTACCCAACAAGGTCTCGCACCATGCGCGCTGCGGTGTGCTGATCGTGCCGACCACGTAGCCGGGCTACTTCACGCCCTCCATGAACAGCGAGCCGGGCCGGTTGTCGATCAGTTCGACGTCGGGACAGTGTCCCTCGCGGTAGTCGCAGACCCGGGTCTCGCCGAAGCCCGCGCTCCGCAGCAGCGCCGCGAGCGATCCGGGGTTGTAATGCCACCAGTGTCGTCCCGAGCGGTTGGCGCGCCGGCCGCGGCCCTGGTAGATCCCCATCAGGAAGTGGTCAGGGTCGGCCGGGTCATAGTGGGCGACGATCGCGTCGAGGTCCGGCACCGCCAGCCGCACGATCCCTCCTGGTGCCAGCACCCGGTGGACCTCCGACAGGCAGTGCTCGGCGACGTCCGGGTGCAGGTGCTCGAGCACGTGCGAGGCGTAAACGCACTCGAAGTAGCCGTCGGGAAATCGGAACGGCAGCGAGACGTCGAGATAGCGCAGCGCTCGAAACGCTCCCGCGCGATAGCCGGCGTAGCGGTCGTCCGAAAGCTTCCCAGCGCGGTGCAAGATCCAGGCCAGCCGAGGAACCCTCGCGATCAACAGATGCGGGGTGACGTCGGTGTCGAGCCAGCCATCGTGGACCTGGTCGAATGCACCCAGCTGGAGTCTGCGCGGGACTGCTGCCATCACCGTAGCTTGACGTTCTCAGATCGCACCTGACAAAGTGGTTTGTAGAACGTCCCACTTCTCACTATGCCCACTGACGCTCCTTCAACCAGCCTGCTGCGCCCGCTTGCCGAGGACCTAAAGGCGCGCCGCGAGCAGATCAAGCTCGGCGGAGGCGAGGAGAAGATCGCCGCCCAGCACCAGCGCGACAAGCTGACAGCGCGCGAGCGGCTGGCGCTGTTGATCGACGAGGGGACGTTCGTCGAGCTCGGAATTCACGGGCGGCCGCACTTCTCGCAGCGCGCGATGGAGGGCAAGGAGGCGCCCGGCGACGGCGTGATCACCGGCTACGGCAAGGTCAACGGCCGCCTCATCGCGGTCGCCGCGTACGACTTCACGGTGATGGCGGGCTCGATGGGGATGACCGGCGAGCTGAAGGTGACGCGGCTGCGCGAGCTGGCGCTGACCAAGCGGATCCCGTTCGTGTGGTTGCTCGACAGCGCCGGGGCGCGGATCCAGGAGGCTGTCGGCTCGCTGTTCGCCGGCAGTGGTCACCTGTTCCGTGAGGAGGTGATCAACTCGGGTGTGATCCCGCAGGTCGCCGCCTTGATGGGGCCGTGCGCGGCGGGCACCGCGTACATCCCCGGGCTGGCCGACTTCGTGCCGATGGTCAAGGGGCGGGGCTCGATGGCGCTCGCCGGCCCGCACCTGGTCCGCGCCGCGGTCGGCGAGGACGTGACCCAGGAGGAGCTGGGTGGCTCGCGCGTGCACTGCCGCAAGTCCGGCGTCGGCGACCTCGAGGTGGCCGACGACCCGGAGTGCATCGACGCGATCAAGCAGTACCTCAGCTTCTTCCCCCAGAACTGCGAAGAGCCGCCCCCGACACAGCCCACAGACGACCCGGTCGACCGCGGCGACGAAGAGCTGCTCGATGTGCTGCCCGAGTCAAACCGCAAGCCGTACGACATGTACGAGGTGATCCGGCGGATCGTCGACGACGGTGCCTATTTCGATCTCAAGCCGCAGTTCGCGAAGACGATCATCACCTGCCTGGCGCGGTTCGGCGGCCGTCCGGCCGGGATCGTCGCCAACCAGCCCAAGCAGCTTGGCGGGATTCTCGACAACGACTCGGCCGACAAGGCGGCGCGGTTCATCAACCTCTGCAACGCGTACGGGATCCCGCTCTTGTACCTGATGGACGTCCCCGGCTTCATGGTCGGGACCAAGGTCGAGGAGGCGGGGATCATCCGGCACGGCGCGAAGATGCTGTACGCGACCGCCAACGCGACCGTCCCCAAGATCACGGTCGTGCTGCGCAAGGCCTACGGCGCCGGCTACTACGTGATGTGCGGGCGTGCCTACGAGCCCGACCTGATAGTCGCCTGGCCGAGTGCCGAGATCAGCGTGATGGGCGCCGAGGGAGCGGTTGAGATCATCTTCCGCAAACAGGTCGAGGCGTCCGACGATCCGGCGGCGACCAGGCAGCAGCTGATCGAGAACTTCCGCCAGATCATCGACGTCTACATCGCGGCCGGCAACGACATGATCGACGACGTGATCGACCCGCGCGAGACGCGCGCGACGATCTGCCGGGCGCTCGAGATGGCAGCGAGCAAGCGCGTCGAGAGGCCGTTCAAGCGCTCAGGCGTCGTGCCGGTCTAGTGGCGCAGATCGACGCGGTCGTGTTCGACGTCGGCGGTGTCCTGCTCGACTGGGATCCACGCCACCTGTACCGCAAGCTGTTTGATGACGAGCAGGAGATGGAGCGGTTCCTGGCCGAGGTGTGCACGCTCGAGTGGCATGCGTCCGCCGATCTGGGTACGCCAGTCGCACACGGGTGCGCGGAGCTCGCCGCGCGCAACCCCGAGCAATCGGAGCTGATCTGGGCCTGGGCACACCGCGGCGAGGAGATGATCGCCGGCCAGATCGACGGCAGCCTCGAGATCCTGCGCGAGCTCAAGGACCGCGGGACCCACTGCTTTGGGCTGACCAACATGGAGGCTGAGACGTATCCCATCCGGCGCCGGCGATTCGAGTTCTTCGCGCTGTTCGACGGCATAGTCGTGTCCGGCCTCGAGGGGATCGCGAAGCCGGACGCGGAGATCTTCGAACGCCTGCTCGACCGCTTCGGCCTGACCGCACAGACCACGCTGATGATCGATGACGTGCCGGCAAACGTGGCGGCCGCGCGTGCCGTCGGGATGCGGGCGATCGCGTTCACCTCGGCGCCGCAGCTGCGCCGCTCACTTCAGGACCTCGGGCTGCTCTAGTGTCTTGAGCAGAGATGAGCGACTACGACATTCGGCTTGACGACAAGTTCGGCCAGCTGGCGCTAATCGACGTCGCCCGCGAGGCGGCCGAGCACGACCCGTGGTTCAACCAGACGCTGACGAGCGTCAACGACGCCGTCATCCGGTTGGGCGTGATCGAGGGCGACTTTCACTGGCACAAGCACGACGACACTGACGAGTTCTTCCTCGTCCTCGAAGGGCAGCTGCTGATCGACCTCGACGGCGGCGAGACGGTCACGCTCGGCCCCCATCAGGGCTACACCGTCCCCCGCAAGGTCGTGCACCGCACGCGGGCGCCGGTCCGGACGTCGATCCTGATGGTTGAGGCCGCGGGCGTCTCGCCGACGGGCGACTGACCCCGCCTTGCTTGACGTTCACCGGCCGATTCGCCACAGTGGCAAGTAGGACGTCCTACTTTCCACGAGCTTGAGCGTCGAACACCCAGCGATCATCACCTGCGCGATCTCGGGGGCGATCGCCAACCGCGAACAGTGCCCGGCGATCCCATACACGCCGGCAGAGTACGCGGCCGAGGCGCGCCGGATCGTCGACGAGGGCGGTGTCCAGATCCACGTCCACGCGCGCTCGCGCGACGGGACGCCGAGCTACGAGGTCGAGGACTTCCGGGCGATCAGGGACGCGATCGTCGAGGAGGTTGGTGACGCCGCAATCATCAACTTCTCGACCGGGACCGTGGGGGTGCCGGTTGCCAAGCGGGTCGCGTACCTGGAGGCCTGCAGGCCGGAGGTCGCGGCGCTCAACATGGGCTCGATGAACTACGCAAAGTACTCGCGCTCGCGCAAGGACTTCGTTTTCAAGTTCGTGTTCGCCAACCCGTTCGACGAGATCATCGAGCTGCTCGAGGCGATGCGCCGGCTCGGGATCAAGCCCGAGCACGAGTGCTTCGACCTCGGTCACGTCGGGTCGCTGGCACCGCTTGTCGACATGGGCCTTCTGGAGGCGCCGCTGCACGCCGACTTCGTGATGGGGGTCGTCGGCGGCGTGCCCGCGAGCGCTCGCAACCTCGCCGCGATGGCCGACAACATGCCCGCCGGGGGGCATCACTGGGGCGTAATCGGGATCAGCCGCAACCAATGGATGCTGGTCGCGGCCGCGCTGACGCTCGGCGGCTCGGTCCGCGTTGGGCTCGAGGACAACTTCTACCTCCCCAACGGCGAGATGGCGCGCTCTAACGGCGACCTGGTCGCCAAGGCCCGGCAGATGACGCTCGACGCCGGTCGCCGACCCGCGACCGTCGCCGAGGCCCGGGCGCTGCTCGGGATCAAGCCACGGGTCGCGCCGTGAGCGACCTCCCGCTCGACGGGCTGAGGGTGCTCGACCTCAGCCGGCTGCTGCCCGGCCCGTTCTGCTCCCTGCTGTTCGCGGACCTCGGCGCCGACGTGATCAAGGTCGAGGACACGGGCGTCGGCGACTACGTCCGATGGGCGCAACCGGCCTACGAAGGGCCCGACGAGACGGCGGGCGGCGCGATCTTCCTGGCGCTGAACCGCGGCAAGCGCTCGGTCCGCGTCAACCTCAAGCACGGCCAGGGCCGCGAGGTGCTGCTGCGGCTGGTCGCCGACGCCGACATCCTGCTCGAGTCGTTCAGGCCGGGCGTGATGGACCGCCTGGGTGTCGGTTACGAGCGGCTGCGAGCGCGCAACCCGGCGCTCGTCTACTGCGCGATCAGCGGCTACGGGCAGGGCGGCCCGGGTCGTGACCGGTCCGGCCACGACCTGAACTATTTGGCGCTCAACGGACTGCTGGGTCTGACCGGCGAGCGCGATGGTCCGCCCGTCCAATCTGCCGGCCAGATCGCCGACCTCGGCGGCGGCGCGCTGATGGCGGCGGTCGGGATCCTGGCCGCTCTGCGCGAGCGCGACCGCTCGGGCGAGGGCCAGCTGGTCGACGTCTCGATGTTCGACGGCGCGCTGTCGTGGCTGGCGATGGTCGCGGCCGAAACGCTCGCCACCGGTCGCGCGCCGCGGCGGGGTGAGCTGCAGCTGGCCGGACGATTCATCTGCTACCGGCCGTACGCGTGCGCCGATGGTCATGTCTCGCTCGGGGCGCTGGAGCCGAAGTTTTGGCAGGCATGGTGCGAGGGCGTCGGTCGCGCGGACCTGGTCGAGCACCAGTTCGATGCTCCCGGATCGCCGGCGCACGATGCGGTCAGCGAGGTGTTCGCGACACGGACGCGCGATCAGTGGCGCACGTTTGCGTCCGAGCACGACTGCTGCCTCG
Source organism: Solirubrobacteraceae bacterium (assembly GCA_052147875.1). Classification (GTDB taxonomy): domain Bacteria; phylum Actinomycetota; class Thermoleophilia; order Solirubrobacterales; family Solirubrobacteraceae; genus Palsa-465. Next base: position 7,609 of record JBKQJQ010000527.1, read on the forward strand.
AGCCGGTGCTCGAGCTCGACGAGGTGCTCGATTCCGAGCTCGTGCGCGCGCGGGAGATGATCATCACGATCGATCAGCCGGGCGCCGAGCTGCCGATCAGGCAGCTCGGGACGCCGATCAAGCTGAGCCGCACTCCCGCCCAGCCCGGTCGGCTCCCGGCCCCGGCGCTGGGCGAGCACACCGACGAGGTGCTCACGCAGGCGGGATTCAGCGAGCAGGAGATCGCGGCCATGCACGAAGTTGGCGCCGTTGCCGGCGCAGGGAAGACCGTCCCCGGATCGTTCCTGGGCTAGCCGATGGCGGCCGCAGGGAAGCTGAAGATGTCCGAGCTCGCCGAGCGCTCGGGCGTCAGCGCCGGGACGATCAAGCACTACCTGCGCGAAGGGCTGCTGGGCTCAGACGACGACGTCCTGCGCACGAGCCGCAACATGGCCTACTACCCCGAGCAGTACGTGGAGCGCATCCGGCTGATCAAGCGTCTGCAGGAGGAGCGCTTCATGCCGCTGCGCGTGATCCGCGAGCTGATGGCCGACGACCCCGAGCGGGCGGCGAGGCTGATCGAGCTCGAGGACCGGATCCTCGAACGAGCGATCGAGGCCGGTGAGTCCGAACGCGTGTCCAAGCGCGTCATGCAGTCGACCTACGACGTGCCGCGCAACGTGCTTGCCCGACTCGAGGAGCTCGAGGTGCTGACTCCGAATTCGCGCGGCTATGACGCCGACGACGTCGCGATCATCGAGGCGATCTCGCGCTTCCGGGCCGGCGGCTACCAGGAGGCGATCGGATTCACCGTCTACGACACGCTCCGCTACCGCGAGGCGCTCGCGCCGCTGGTTCGGGAGGAGGTGCGGGTGCTGCTCGAGCGGCTGGAGGAGGTCGACGTCGACCGGGCGGTCGAGATCATCTCGGCCGGCGCTGAGCCGCTGCGGGAGCTGATCGGGGCGATGCATTCGAAGCTGCTGCTGGCGGAGTTGCGCCGCCAGCGGGGTGTCGATTCCCGCTGACGCCAGCAACCACCGCGCGTCAGGTAGCCACGGTCTCGCGGTCCGCCGCGGGCTGGAAGCGATCGGCGGCTGACCGACGCGATCACCACCACACGTCGTGCGATTCCATGACGCCGAAGCCCTCGGCGAGCTCGAGTCCCTGCGTGAGCTCACCCGCAAAGGTGCCAAACGGCTGGCGGTAGCGACTGCGGATCAGCCCGAGGTTCTCGCGGCGCTCGCGGACGGTCTCGGCACTGAAGCGCAAGCCGCCGACGGCTGACAGATCGGCGTCGAACCGGACCGGCCCGGGCTCGAGCGCCTCGCCGCCGATCCAGATCGTCCGCTCGCTGCCTCCGGGCGGGTCGTTGACCCCCTGGACCAGGTTCCATGCCAGTTCACGCCCGTCGCGCGCTGTCCCGACCCCGGCGCTCCAGCACCAGCTCGTGTGGCGCTCGTAGTAGGCGGCCGTGTCGTCGATCACGGCGCGACCCCGGAGCTCGCACCGGACGCCCGCCAGCGAGACGGTCCCGCGAGCGGCGATTCCGCCCTGCTTGCGGGTCCAGGCGTAGCTCGCACCGCTTGGGCAGACGGTCTCGACTCCGGCGGACTCTTCGAGCTCAAGCGCGACTTCGACCTCGCCGTCGCTGATCCGCGCGCGGCCGGCGCCGAGCGTTACGGCGCTGCCGCCGAGTCTCGTGTGCTCGTATAGGCGGCCTTCACGGCGGTCCCAAACCGCCCAGAAGCACTGCCGCGCGCGGCCGATCCTGACGTTTGCCAAGCACAGCATCAAATCGGGTGTGAACACGCCGACGTATCGCCATGCCTTCAGCGGCCGCATGCCCTGGTGCGAGGGCATCGGGAGAGGCGGGAGCGAGAGTCCCTGCAGCGCCTGCGGCCGAGGATCGCCAAACAGGCCGCGGTAGGGGAGGGCGCCGGTTAAGGTTGGCGCAGGTCGTCGCATCCGGCGGCGATCGTACGCGCCCCGGCGGGCGAGCGGTCGCCGTCGGCGGACGGCACACTGCCTGAGACAGCGGGCCGCGCGGCTCGCGGTCGCCGGCGACACCATGTGGCAAACTGACTGACTAGTCAATCGGGAAGGAACAGAGCGGTGCGCGTAGCAGCGATTCAACTCAACGCCAATGGCGACACAGATCGCAACCTCAAGACCGCCGACCGCCTCGTCCGCGAGGCAGCCTCGGCCGGCGCCGAGCTGGTCGCGCTGCCCGAGAAGTGGACCGTGCTCGGCACGCACCAGGACATGGCGGCCGGCGCCGAGACGCTCGATGGGCGAGCGATCTCATGGGCGCGCACGACGGCGGCCGAGCTGGGGATCGACTTCGTCGTGGGCTCGATCTTCGAGCGCGTCGAGGGCCGCGAGCTTGGCGCCAACACGAGCGTCCACGTCGGGCCCGATGGCGAGCTGAAGGCCGTGTACCGCAAGATCCATCTGTTCGACGTCGAGATCGACGGCGCCCGGTACGCAGAGTCCGCGACCGAGCAGCCCGGCGACCAGATCGTCGTCTCGGAGCTACGCGACGGGACGAAGCTCGGTCTGACCGTCTGTTACGACGTGCGGTTCCCGGAGCTCTACCGGATCCTGACCCTGTCCGGCGCGCGGATCATCACCGTGCCGGCGGCGTTCACATACCCGACAACGCGTGATCACTGGGAGACACTGATTCGGGCGCGGGCGATCGAGAACCAGTGCTTCGTGATCGCCCCCAACCAGATCGGACACCACCCGGGCGGCCTGCGCTCGGGTGGGCGCTCGATGATCGTCGACCCATGGGGCGTGGTGCTGGCGCAGGCGACCGATCGTGAGACAGCGATCGTCGCCGAGATCGAGCTCGACAGGATCGACGAGGTTCGCGAGCGGATCCCAGCGCTCGCCCACCGCCGTCCCCAGGCCTACCAGTGGGACGAGGCGTGACGACCGCGGCGACCGACAAGCGCCGGGTGATCCTCGACGCCGGCGTTCGCGTGTTCGCACGCCAGGGCTTTCACACCTGCCGCGTGTCGGACATCGCCGACGAGGCCGGCGTCGCCTACGGGCTCGTCTACCACTACTTCTCCTCCAAGGAGCAGATCCTCGACACGCTGTTCCTCGAGCGCTGGGACGTGATGCTGGCGGCGATCGCCGAGGCCGATGCCTCGGACCGCACGCCGCGCGAGAAGCTGCACGCGATCGCCGCGTTCATCATCGACTCCTACCGCCACGACCCGGAGCTGATGAAGGTGATCATCGTCGAGGTCACGCGGGCGGCGAACACGTTCGGCCTCACGCATCTCGACAAGATCCGGGAGGCGTACGCCGGCATCGCGGGGATCGTCTCGCACGCCCAGGCTGACGGCAGCTTCCGTCAGGACGTGACGCCGGAGTTCGCCGCGCAGGCGTTCTATGGCTCAGTTGAGCAGGTCCTGACCGGCTGGATCTTCGACAGCGCGGCGGTGGGGGAGGGGGATCTCGAGCGCGCCAAGACCCTGATCGTCGAGACGATTTGCAAGGGGATCGAGCGCTAGCTCGAGGACGCCGGAGCGGGCGGCCGAGCGCTGGCTATACGGGGCCGGGGCGGGCGGTGGTCCGCTGGCTCTACGGGGCCGGGGCGGGCGGGTCGAGCGCTGGCTCGAGGACGCCGAGCCGGGCGAGTCTGATTGAATGCCCCAGATGACCGAGAGCCCTCTGGTCAAGCGCCTCATGTGGTCCGGCCTGCTCGCCGGGATCGGCGCGCTCGCTAGCATCGCGTCGACCCGGGTAGCGGCCCTGATCTGGATGCGCGTGTTCGGCGAAGAGCCACCCGAGTGACCGATCAGCCGTCGAGTCCAGCGACGCCCGAAGCGGCGACTCCGGCGTGGTCGGAACCGCTCACGCCGTCAGAGCCTGTCGACTCCAGCCCGCTCGCCGAGCGCTCCGAAATCAAGATCGGCGGCGCGTTCGTCGGCGGATTTGTCCTCGCACTACTGCTGAGGCGCGTTGCCCGCTGAGAACGAAAAGCTCAGTTCCGCGCTGACGGAGGTGTCCGAGCGCATGACGTTGCTCGTGCGCGAGGAGATCGAGCTCGCCAAGGTCGAGGTGACCCAGAAGGCGACCAGCCTCGCGCGCGGCACGGTCGCCGGGCTGATCGGCGCGGTGGTCGGCGTATTTGCCCTGATCTTCGTGCTCGAGGCGATCGCCTGGGCTCTGAACTCGGTGTTCGTCGCCGGTGCCGGCGATCTGTGGGTCGGCTTCACGATCGTGGCGGTCGCGCTGATCCTGCTCATGGTGATCCTGTTCCTGGTCGCATGGCGCAAGTTCAAGGTCGGTGCACCGACCCCCGATCAGGCGATCGAGGAGGCCAAGAAGATCCGTGAGACCGTGACCCCGGATAGCTACAGCTGATGTCCGCGACCCGAAGCCAGGCAGAGCTGCGCGCCTCGATCGAGGAGAACCGGCGCGAGCTGGGTACGGCGGTCGAGAAGCTCCGCCTCGAGGTCGTGCGTTTGACCGACTGGCGCACGCAGCTGCGCAACCACGAGCCGCAGGCGATGGTCGCGGCCGGGATCGCGGGCTTCGTGCTCGGCGGGGGAGTGGCGGCGCTCGGCGCGCTCACGTTCGGCCGCCGCCGTCGCAACAAGCTCGGGCGCTAGGCGAGAAACGAGCTTGGGAGGCCGCCGGCCCCCAGCAGGCCAGGTCCCACGTGGGTCCCGATCACCGGTCCGATCTCGGACACCACGCGCGGCGGCACGCCGAAGATCTCGGTTCCGCGTGCGGCGAGCTCCGCGGCCTGCTCGGGTGCCTGGATGTGCTGCACCATATAGGCGTCGGCGCCGGCCTCGGCGCGGCTGCGCAGCAAGTCGACCATCCGCTCGAACGCCCGTCGCGAGGTGCGGACGCGCTCGATCGGCGTGATCTCGGACTCGACGGTCAGGATTGGCTTGATCCTCAGCGCCGAGCCAAGCCACGCCTGAGCGCCGGCGATCCGTCCGCCTCTACGCAGGTACTCGAGCGTCTCGATCGCGAACCACATCATGAGCTGGCTACGCGCCTGTCGGGCATGCTCGTGGACTTCGGCGCCAGTGGCGCCCGAGCGTGCCTTGGCCGCCGCCGCCAGCAGGACGAGGCCCTGTCCGCCACAGGCCGTCTCCGAATCGAGCACGAACACGCGTGAACCTCGCTCCCCGAGCTGCTCGCGGGCCTGCTCGGCGGAGCCGACCGTGCCCGACATGCCGCCGGCGAGGTGGATCGAGACGATCTCGTGGCCGGCATCGAGCAGCGGCTCATAGACCTCGAGGAAGTCGCCGATCGAGGGCTGGGAGGTGGTCGGCAGGTCGGCGTCGGAGCCGAGTCGCCGGTAGTAGGCGTCGTAGTCGACGATCTCCGATTCGCGCTGCACTCCCTCGGGGAAGCGGACGTACAGGCTGACCTCGTGAATCGCATTCTCCGCGACGAGTTCGCGAGGTAGGTAGTGACAGGTGTCGGAGACGATCGCGACGCTCATGACCGCGGCACCCTAGCGCGGTTTAGACTGGCCCGCCTAGGTGTCGCGGACGCTTGTCACGGGCGCGGCCGGTTTCATCGGCTCGCATGTCACAGCCCTGCTCGTGCAGCGCGGCGACGAGGTCCAGGTCACGGTCCGCGACGGCTCGCGCAGCGATGCGCTGGCCGGTCTCGACGTCAAGGCGGTCCACGCCGACGTCCTGGATCGCCATTCGATCCGGCGCGCGATGCGCGGCGTCGAGCGGCTGTTTCACATCGCCGGGACGACCAACCTGGCGGCGCCGCGGGCTCAGGTCTTCGGCCTGAACGTCGAGGGCACGCGGATCGTGCTCGAAGAGGCGCTCCGGGCCGACGTCCAGCGCGCGGTCTACACGTCGTCGGTTGCCGCGATCGGCCCCGCGCCTCCCGGCGAGAGCGCCGACGAGAACAATGTCTGGACCGCGGGGCGCTACGCGATCCCGTATCTCGACGCCAAGCGCGAGGCCGAAGCGGCGGCGCTGCGGCTGATCGCTCGGGGGTTGCCGCTGGTGATTGTCAACCCCGCGCACGTGCTCGGTGCCGGTGATCCGGGGCGGTCGTCGACGGCGCTCGTCCGCCGCTTCATGCGCCGCCAGATCCCTGCCTATGTCGATGGGACCCTGAACGTGGTCGGCGTCGACGATGTGGCCCGCGGTCACCTGCTCGCCGAGGAGCGTGGAGCCGTCGGAGAGCGCTACATCCTCGGAAATCGAAATTTCACGCTCGACCGGCTGTTCGCGGACCTCGGCCGGCTGTCAGGGGTGGAGCCGCCAGCCGTCAAGCTGCCGGTCAGCGTCGCGCTGGCGTTGACGGCGGCCGGTAGCCGGATCGCAGGCGGGACGGTTCCGAGTCCGACCGCGGTCCGCGCCGCCTCGCTCAACTGGGCATTCGTCAACGGCAAAGCCAAGCGCGAGCTGGGGTGGACAACCTCACCGCACGAGGACTGTCTCGAGGAGACCGTCGCCTACTACCGCGAGCGCGACGGTGACCGGATCGCGCCCGCCGGAGGCCGCCAGCCGCTCGTGCTCAGGCTGGCGGGCGGGACGCTCCGTCGTCTCGGGGTGTAGTGGTGGAGTTCAGTTGTTTGCGCCGGCGCGAGACCCAGCCGACGCCGACCACGAGCGTGACGAAGATCGCCAGCCGCGCGATCTTCAGCTCGACCAGCGCCGTGCCGCTGACGTGGAAGATGAACGTGGCGAGCAGCAGCACGGCGAGCATCGCGATCCGGATCCCGAGCACCATCCGGTTCCTGCCGCCAGCCTGAAGGCCGGGACGGAAGAACGGGCTCATGACGCGGTCACCTTCGTCCGCATCCCCGGCAGCAGGTGGTTGGCGACGGTGTCCAACAAACCGATCACCTCATCGACGACCTCGCGATCGGAAGTGCCGAGCGCTGCTGCGAGCGCGTCGTCGACGGGGACCTCGGCGCGCCGCGCGCGCTGACGGATCCCAGGTGCGACGCGTACCAGCGTGCGACGCCCGTCGTGCTTATCGACCGTGGTCACCAGCGCGCCGAAATCGCGCAGCCGTGAGACGGCAGCCGAGACATGGCTCTGCGGAAAGCCGGTCCGTGCCGTGATCTCGCCGATCGAGCTGTCGGGGTTCTCGCCGATGTCGACCAGGACCATCCGCACGCTGGTGGGAACCCCACCCGGCGGCTTGGGGAGTGCATCCTCGCCGATCTTCATCAGCTTGCGGCCAAGTAGATACAACTCAACTGAATTCATATCAGTATTGATACATCAAAGTTGATGTAAATGCAAGGACGTATCGTTCGGTGCCGTGGCGACGCTGTATCGGTGTAACACCCCGACCGACTGGCTGTGTCCCTGCGGCAGGGTCGCTCGCGCCCTGCGACACGAGGGGATCGAGTTCGAACCGGTCGTCGTCGGCCAACGCCGTTCGCGCCGGGAGGAGGTCGAGGCGCTGAGCGGGCAGCGCAGGGTTCCGGTCCTGATCCTCGACGGCGAGGTGATCTGCGACTCGCACCGGATCCTCGAGCAGCTCGAGCTCAGGCGCGCAGCAGGCTGAGCACCGACTCGCGGACGGCCGGCCGGGCAACACCGCGCTCGGTTACGAGGGCCGTCACAAGCGATGCGGGCGTCACGTCGAACGCCGGGTTGCGGCACGGCGTGTCGGAGATCGTCAGCTCGTGCAGGGCTCCGTCAGGACCGGCGCGCGCGCTGATCACCTCCGCATCGTCGCGCTGCTCGATCTCGATCTCGGTGCCTGACGGGCAGTCGCGGTCGATGGTCGACGTCGGCCCCGCAACCACGAACGGGATCCCGGCTGCCGCCGCGGCGAGCGCGTGGGCATACGTGCCCACCTTGTTCGCGACGTCCCCGTTGGCCGCCACCCGGTCGCAGCCGACCAGCACCGCGTCGACCTCGCCGGCGGCGATCAGACCGGCCGCCGCTCCGTCGACGATCAGCTCGTGTGCGATCCCGAGCCGGCGCAGCTCGTAGACGGTCAGCCTCGCTCCCTGCAGCAGCGGCCGCGACTCGGCTGCGAGCACGAGTTCGAGCGTCCCGCGGTCGGCGAGCTCGGCGATCACCGCCAGCGCCGTGCCGCGGCCGGGCGCCGCCAGAGCGCCCGTGTTGCAGTGGGTGAGGATCCGCCTCGCCTGCGAGAGCTCGTCGGCACCGTAGGCCGCGAGGGTGTCGCTTGCGGCCTCCTCCTCAGCGTTGATCGCGCGCGCCTCCGCAAGCGCTGCGGCGGCGCCGTCGGCAGGCGCGTTCAGCGCCGCGCCGCGGACCCGCTCCACGGCGTAAGCGAGGTTGACGGCGGTCGGCCGGGCGCCGATCAGTGTCTGACAGGCGCGCTCGAGCCCGTCCGGGTCGCGTGCGAGCTCGAGCGCGACGCCGTAGCCGGCGGCCACCCCGATCAGCGGCGCGCCGCGGATCGAGAGGCGCTTGATCGCCTCCGCGACGGCGTTCGCATCGCGCAGTTCGAGCTCAACCTCGCGCCATGGGAGCAGCGTCTGGTCGAGCGCCCAGAGGACGCCATCGGCAAACCGGAGCCCGATGACCGGCCGGTGCTCCACGGCCCCGGCGATCTCGGTTTCGGCTAAAGCCGGTTCTCGATCGACAGCGGCGGCGCCCCGGCCGGGGCTCCGTTGGGGGCCTCGGCGCCCGGCTCGCCCTCGAGCCCGAGCGCCCGCGCGAGCTCGCCCGTCTCGAACATCTCGGTGACGATGTCGCAGCCGCCGATCAGCTCGCCGTCGACGAACAGTTGTGGGATCGTCGGCCAGTTCGAGATTGCCGACAGCTCCTGGCGGATCGCCGGGTCGGGGAGGATGTCGACCGCCGCGAACTTGGCTCCGACCGCCTGCAGGATCGCGATCGTGCGCGCCGAGAAGCCGCACGCCGGAGCCTCCGGGGTGCCCTTCATGAACAGGATCACCGAGTTGTCGTCGATTGCCTCCTGGATTGCCGACCGCATCGGGTTCGTGGCTGCTTCGCTCATGTGGTCTCCATTTCGGACGTGCGCGTTTGGATTGAGAGTGCGTGGATGCGGTCGCCGACCTCGGCCCCGAAAACGTCGTAGACCATGCGGTGCTGCGCGAGCCTCGGCAGACCCTCGAATGCCGCCGCCGTCACGACCGCGTTGAAGTGATGGCCGTCACCGGACACGTTCGCGACGGCGCCCGGAATGCCGGCTTCGATTCGTGATTTGAGCTCTTCGGGGGTTGCAGACACTCCCTCTAGCGTACCGAGGTCCCACCGCTATACTGAATGAAGCAATGATCACACTGACGGATAAAGGCGCAGCGAAGGTCCGCGAATTCCTGTCGGCTCAGAGCGCGGTGGCCGCGACCGCCGGTTTGCGGGTCGGGGTACGCGGCGGTGGCTGCTCGGGCTTCCAGTACGCACTCGCGTTCGACGAGCAGCGTGACGGCGACCAGGTGTTCGAGGACAAGGGAATCAGGCTGTTGGTCGACACCCCGAGCGTTCCGTACGTGCGGGGCTCAGTGATCGACTTCGTCGACGGCCTCCAGGGCGCCGGTTTCAAGGTCGAGAACCCGAATGTAATCGCCGCCTGCGGCTGCGGTTCTTCGTTCCGCGTTGCGGACGAGGAAGAGGTCTCCGCGGTCTAGCGGTTGCTCCGCACGCTACCCTGTGTGGCGATGAAGCGGGGCTTGTTGGCAGCTCGGACGCTTGCCACGGCGGGTGCGGTGGCGTTGCTCATTGGCGCCTGTGGCGGCTCATCCGGGTCGTCTTCGACGCATCTGGCGACGGTTCCGGTGTCGACGCTCACCCGCGCGGCCTACGTCTCGTCCGCACAGTCGGGCTACAAGGCGATCATCCACCTGAACGAGTCGATCGGCTCCAGCCAGGTCTCGATGGTGGGAACGGGGTCGTTCTCGCCTGCTGACCACCTCGGCTCGCTGACGATGCAGATGACGCTGCCGGGCTCGGTCGGGGCCACGCTCGGAAACAGCCTGAACATCAACGCCGTGTTCGACGGCCACACCTTCTACATGAAGATGCCCGCGGTGATCGCGAGCCAGGTCCCCGGCAGCAAGCCGTGGCTGGAGCTCAACCTCGGCACGCTCGCCCATGCAGCTGGGATCCCTGGGCTATCGGCGCTCACGAATGAGAGCTCGACGCTCGACGACCCGGGCCAGTATCTCGACTTTCTGCGAGCGGCCGCATCGGGCACCGTCAAGGACCTCGGCCAGACGACCGTCGACGGCGTCAGCACCACGCATTACCAGGCGGAGATCGACCTGAGCAAGCTGGCCGACGCGGTTCCGGCGAGCTCTCGCAGCTCCGTCCAGCAGCTGGTGGCGCAGCTCGAGAAGCGCTTCTCGGCCGGCAACATGCCGGTCGACGCGTGGATCGACTCCTCGAACCGGATCCGCCGGCTCGCGATGACTTACTCGCTGCAGGTGCCCAACACCGGTCAGACCAGCAAGGTCGTGATGGTGATGGACTTCGCCGACTACGGGCCGCAGCCGAAGCCGGCGATTCCGCCCGCGAGCCAGACCACCGACCTGCTGTCGCTGTTGCACGGCGGGCTGGCCGGCGTCAGCGGTTAGGCGCGCGGACGTTCACGTGTAGTTCCTGAGGACGTCGTTCATCCGGGTCTGATTGCAGGCTCGTGGGGTCGAAGCCACCGGGTTCCAACGGCAGCGAATCGCGGGCACCAGCACCACAACCCTCGGCGCAGGGATGCCGCCGGCGGCCAATGTCGCGCTCGATGGCTTGCCTTGACTGGGGCGGTCGTGTCCTGGTGCCCCGCGCGGAGGGTGTTGGGATATCGACGTTGATATACCGCGTCGATATCCCATTACCCCGGTGGCAGCGAGGCCACATGCCGCCCAGCGCCCACCTCAACGAGCTGATCAACCTCCTCGGGGTCTTACGCCTAGACGGCCGGCGTCGCTTCCAGCGACGCCCACAGAAACTCGCACGCCAGCGTCCGGTGCGGACGCCAGGGCTCGGCGAGCTCCTGGATCTCGGCCGGCTCGGGGAGCTTCGGCAGACCGTACGCGACCATGATCGCGCGGCGGATGCCGAGGTCGCCCACGGCGAGGATGTCGGGCCTGCCGAGGTGGAACATCAGGAACATGTGCGCGCTCCAGACGCCGAGCCCCTTGACCGCCACCAGCTCGGCGATCACCTGGTCGTCGGGCAGCCGCCCCAGCTTGTCCAACTCCAGCGAGCCGTCGAGCACGTGCTCGGCCAGCGAGCGCAGGTACACGACCTTGGCGCGCGACAGGCCTGCCGCCAGGCGCAGCTCATCGGGGTCGTCGGCGAGCACCTCGTCGGGCGTCGGCGCGCGGCCACCAAAGCGATCGGTCAGTCGACCGTAGATCGCGCGCGCTGCCTTGGTCGACAGCTGTTGGCCGACGATCGAGCGCACGAGCGCGCCGTAGTGGTCACGGGGGCGGCCGCGGCGCATGGGGCCGAGCCCCTCGATTCCGACCGCGTCGATCAGCCCAGCGAGCACGGGATCGGCTGCGTGCAACTCCGCCACCGCCCGCTCGAGCGCTTGGCGCTGTCGCGTCGCCTGCGGCACTCAGGAGCTCGCCGACAAGGACATCGCGGCCCCGTCGAGCGCCCCGAGCGCCCGCTCCACCGAGCACGAGATGCAGGTGAACGTCGGCGTGTCGCGGAGCGTGTACGAGCTCGACTCGCTGGTCCGCAGCCGTTGCACGAGGTCGAGGAAGTCCGCCGGGTTGTCGGTCTCGAATGCGACCACGAACTCCTGGTCGTCGAGCCCGAACGAGTAGCTCGTGTTGAGGTCCACGGAGGGGTATTCGCGGCCGACCTTGATGTGCTCCTGCATGATCCGCCACCGCTCATCGGCCGGCAGGCGATACCACTCGCGCGTCTTGACGAACGGGTACACGAACAGGTACTTGCCGTGCGCGGGTCGAACTTCGAGCCGGGACTCGTCGGAGTACTCCGACGGCTTGGTCATCGCGAGCATCGAATACGGCACCGTGCACCACTTCATCAACCCGCTCTGAGCCAAGACGACATGGAACTCATGGATCCGCTCGAGGTTCTGTGCCTGACTGAGCAGCATCATGTCGGCGTCGCCACGCGTGCCGATCAGCGAGAAGCAGCGCAGCAGGTGACCGTCGGCGAAGTCCTCGCAGGCGGCTGTGAACTCGCGCTTGTCCGACGCTCGGCACTCGTCGTCGAGCCGTCGCCACGCCGGATCGACCTTCAAGAACGTGTATTTGACGAATTGCCGAACGGGAATCACCTAAACGATGATATGCGACCGAAACCCGGCTGAAGGCCCGGGGTAGAAGGTAAAATGAAACGAATGCGGATTGCCCTGGTATCGCCCTACTCGTGGACGTACCCGGGAGGGGTGACGCGGCACATCGAGGCGCTGGCTGAGCGTTTCATCGAAGAGGGCCACCAAGTACGGGTGCTTGCGCCGTACGACCCGCCCGACACGTTCGCGGCGGTGCTGCACCGTGGCGCCAGGCCGCAGACGCTGACGCCGCCCGAATACCTGTATTCGCTGGGTCGCACGGTCGGCTTCAAGGCCAACGGTGCGGTCTCGAACCTGACGATCAGTCCGCACGGGGTCGCGACCCTGCAGAAGGAGCTTCGGACCGGCGGCTACGACGTCGTGCACATCCACGAGCCGGTCGCGCCGCTTGCAGGGTGGGTCGCGACCGGTTCGGCGCGGCTGCCGCTCGTTGGGACGTTTCACTCCTACTCCGAGAACCGCTTCTCCAACGGCGTCGGCAACTTGTTCGGCGCGCGCTGGATGCTCAACCACCTGCGCGTCCGGATCGCGGTCTCGGAGGCCGCCGCGTGGACGGGGCGGCGCTTCTTTGGTGGCCACTACCGGGTGATCCCGAACGGCGTGCACGTCGACCCCGACGTGCTCGCGTGCGCCGGCCATGAGCATCCCGGCGACACGCTGCGGCTGTTGTTCGTGGGCCAGTCGGTCGAGCGCAAGGGCCTGCCACTGCTGCTGCGCTCGTTCGAGGCGCTGCGTGAGCACATCGAGACGGAGTTGACTGTGATCGGCCCGACCCACGAGGAGCTCGCGCCGCTGATGGTCGACGACCGCGATGTCCGTGTGCTGGGCAAGGTCGACGACCAGCGCAAGCACGAGGAGCTTCGGCGCGCCGATCTGCTGGTCGCGCCGTCACTGCATGGAGAGAGCTTCGGCATGGTCCTCACAGAGGCGTTCGCGGCCGGCACGCCCGTGGTCGCATCCGACATCGCGGGCTACCGGGATGTGGTGCGCAACGGCGTCGACGGCGTGCTGGTCACGCCGGGCGACGCGCAGGCACTGGCGGAGACGTTGCGCGACATCTCGGAGGAGCCCGAGCGCCGTCGCGAGATGGCTCGGGCCGCGGCGCGCGACGTCGAACGCTTTGCATGGCCGCACGTCGCCGAGCAGGTGATCGAGGCCTACGAGGATGCGATCGCGACCCCGAAGCCGGTCGGCAGGGCCCAGCGCGCTGCTGTCGCCGTCGGTCAGCGCTCCGCCGATTTGAGGCCGCACGTCAAGGCGCGGAGGATCCCGAGCCTCGAGCCGCAACTCGGACACAGGCAGTCGCCGCTGGTGACCGCCGGTCGCCGAGCTGCGATGGCGGCCGTCTCGATCGGGGCGATCGTGCTCGCGGTGCTGGCGCTCAACAAGATCGGGCTGGACCACATCGCGTCGGCGCTGATCAATTCAAGTCCCACGTTCGTGCTGCTGGGCCTCGCCGTGATGTGCAGCGCGATGGCCGTCCGCGCCCTGTCCTGGTACGCGATCCTGCGTGCCTCGCGCCCTCCGATGCGGGTCAGGCTCGCCGACGCGATGCAGGGGACGTTCATCGGCGTGCTGATGTCCTCGACGCTCCCTGCCCGCTTGGGAGAGCCATCACGCGCGCTGGTCGTCGCGCGGCGAACCGGCCGGCCACGGGAAAACCTGCCGATCGTGCTGGGGACAGTCGTCTCGCAGACGTTGCTCAACATCGTCGCGCTCGCAGTGCTGGGCGCGGTGATGTTCTCGGCGGTCGACATTTTCAGCGGCCATCAGGACGCGCTGCTGATCGCCGCGATCGCGCCGCTGGCGTTGCTGATCGTGGTCCTACTGGCGCCGATCGTGCTGCGCCACGGGTCGGCTGAGGCGCGGCTCGGGCGGGTATATGCGGTGCTTGTGCAGGCGCGCGAGGCGATGACCCGGGTACGTGCGGGCCTGGCGGTGTTCCGCCAGCCGCGGCTCGGCGCCGAGGCGGCATTGTTCCAATTCGCGGCGTGGGCGCTCCAGTGGCTCGCGTGCTACATCCTGCTGGTCGCGCTCGGCCTCAACGACCAGGCCGGGCCAGCGGCGGCCGCTGCAGTCCTGTTTGCGGTCAACATCACTGCCGTCCTGCCGGCGACTCCGGCGAACCTCGGTGTCTTCCAGGCCGCCTGCGCCGCCGTGCTGCACGCCGGGTGGCACGTCGGCTTCGGGACCGGCGTTGCGTACGGCGTGATCTTGCAGGCGGTCGAGGTCTCGACCGCGATCCTGATGGGCGGACCGGCGCTCGTCAAAGAGGGCATGTCGTGGCGCGAGGTACGCCTGCGGGCGATGCACACCGCGCCGGTCAAGCTGCCTGCACGCCCGAGCTCGAGGCGCGCGGGCGCGGTCAACGTCGAGAGCTAGTTAGGCGCCGGCCATTGCCGGCTCGTCCTCGGACGCGCCGACCAGGTCGTCGTCGCTCAGCGCGGCGAGCTTCGTCGGGTCCTTGTCGGTGCCCGCGATCAACTCGTCGTTCGCCTGCTTGGCGCTTCGCGGCAGCATCCCGGACCGCATACCGAAGTAGACGGCCTGCGGGTGGTGGGCGACGATCGCGAGCGTCGACTGCTCCGGCTCGACCGCGTAGCCGCCCGACAGCTGGAGGCCGATCGACGGCGCATCGAGCAGCTCGAAGACCTTGGTGAGCTCGGACTGCTCGGGGCACGACGGATATCCCCACGAGTAGCGGCGGCCCTGGGCGGGCGCGATCCCCAGGTCCGAGCGGACGCGCGCGTGAAGCCACTCGGCCATCCCCTCGGCCGTCTGGACGCCGAGGCCATGCACGAATAGCTGCTCGGCGAAAGACCCATTGGCCTCGAGTGAGGCCATCAGCTCGGTCACCTCGCTGCCGGCGGTCACCGCCTGTAGGGCGACGACGTCGAGCTCAGAACCGAGCGGACGGAAGAAGTCGGCCAGGCAGATCCGGTCGTGGCGCGGCTGCCTGGGGAACACGAGCCGTTGCAGCTCACGCTCGCCGGGGGCCTGCGGATCCCAGACGACGAGCTCGTTGCCGTCCGAATTGCACGGGAAATACCCCAGCAGCGCCCGCGGCTGCAGGTAGTCCTGCTCGTGCCACATGCGCTCCAGTCGCGGCTGGAAATCGTCACGCAGCAGCCGCGTCCAAGCGTCGCCCTTGACGCCGCGCCCGCCCCAGTGGAGTTTGAACAGGACGTGGGTGTCGAGGTGGCGGTAGACCTCGTTCATGTCGACCTCGAGCTCGCGCGCGCCCCAGAACGGGGGCTCGGGGATCGGATCGTCCGTCGCGGCGCCGCTGCGGACCGAGGCGTCGGTGACCGGCGGCGCGTCGTCGGGCTCGGCTGCAGGCTGCTCGCGGAGGCGCTGGGCGGCGGCGCGGGTCTTGGAGATCAGCCCCTCGCGCGCCTCGGCGTCGACCAGCTGGTCCATCTTTGCGAGCCCCTCGAACGCGTCCTTGCAGTAGAAGACGCCGGGCTCGTAGGTGTCGTCTGACTCGTTGCCGTTCGGGTAAAGGAGCCGCAGGCCGAAGTTGCGGTTGATCGCCGCCCCGCCGATCAGGACCGGGAACTGGAGCTTGCGCTGGTGCAGCTCCTGCACGCAGGCGGGCATCTGCTTCGAGGTCGAGACCAGCAGCGCGCTCAGTCCGATCGCGGTCGCGTCGTGCTCGACCGCCGCGTCGAGGATCGTCGAGATCGGGACCTGCTTACCGAGGTCGATGACCGTGTAGCCGTTGTTGGTCAGGATCGTGTTGACAAGCGATTTGCCGATGTCGTGCACGTCGCCGAACACGGTCGCGATCACGACCGTCCCCTTCGTGTAACCCTCGATCTTGTCCAAGTAGCGCTCGAGCTGCGCGACGGCGCGCTTCATCACCTCAGCCGATTGGAGCACGAACGGCAGGATCAGCTCGCCGGCACCGAACTTGTCACCGACCTCCTTCATCGCCGGCAGGAGGACGTCGTTGAGCGTCGGGACCGCGCCGATCTTGTCGACGCTTGCGTCGATCCACTCCTCGACACCCTCCTTCTTGCGCCGCAGGATGTGGAAGTGCAGTGCCTCCTCGGGCTCCATGCCTTCGGTCGGATCGGAGTTGGCGCCAGCCGCGTCGCTGTTGTCGGCACCCTTGGCCTCGAAGTGTGCGATGAACCGCTCAAGCGCGTCCTCGCGCCGGTTGAAGACCAGGTCGTCAGCGAGCTGCCGCTCGGTCTCCGGGATCTCGGCGTACGGGGTGATGTGGTTGGCGTTGACCATCGCGAGGTCGAGCCCGGCCTCGACGCAGTGGTGCAGAAACACGCTGTTGAGGACGCTGCGCGCCGGCAGGCCGACGCCGAAGCTCACGTTCGACACGCCGAGCGAGGTCTGGACGCCGGGCAGCTCGGCCTTGACGAGCCTGATCCCTTCGATTGTCTCGACCGCGCTCGGCCGCCACTCCTCGTCGCCGGTTGTGAGCGTGAATGTGAGGCAGTCGAAGATCAGCGCCTCGCGGTCGAGCCCATGCTCGTCGCAACACAGCTGTGTGATTCGCTCGGCGACCTCGAGCTTGCGGGCGGCGGTCTTCGCCATGCCCTGCTCGTCGATCGTCAGCGCGATCAGCGACGCGCCGTGAGCGTTGGCGAGCGGAACGACGCGGTCGAGCTTCTCGCGTCCGGCCTCGAGGTTGACCGAGTTCACAATCGCGCGCCCCGGGATCTGCTGCAGCGCGGCGTCAATCACGTCGGGCTCGGTCGAGTCGATCTGGATTGGTGCGGGCTGGGTTAGCGAGATCCGCTTGACGACCTCGCGCATCTGGTCGGCCTCGTCCTGGCGCTCGGTCAGCGCCACGCATACGTCGAGCACGTGCGCGCCACCCGCGACCTGGTCCTCGGCGACGACCAACAGGCCGTCGTAGTCGTCTGCCAGCAGCAGCTCCTTGGCCTTGCGCGAGCCCTGTGCGTTGACGCGCTCTCCGACCAGCGTCGGCCGCGGGTCCTGGACCAGCGGCGTCGCCGCGATCATCGAGCTCACGTGGGGTGGGCGGCGCGCCGGGCGCGGCTCTGGGATCGTGCCCTTGACGCGCTCGGCGATCGCGCGGATGTGGTCCGGCGTGGTGCCGCAGCAGCCGCCGACGATGCTGACTCCATAGCGGTCGACGAATTCCCCAAGCACGTCGGCGAGCGGGCCGGGTTGTTCAGGGAAGATCGTCTCGCCGTTGGGACCCTGGATCGGGAGCCCGGCGTTCGGGATGCAGTGCACGGGTACCGAGCAGAATTCGCCCAGGAAGCGGATCGCGTCGCGCATGTCCTCCGGGCCGGTGGAGCAGTTGAGCCCGACTGCGTCGACCTTCAGCGCCTCGAGAGTCGCCAGCGCGGCGCTGATGTCCGTCCCCAGGAGCATCTTGCCGCCCTGCGGCAGCAGCGAGATGCTGCACTGGATCGGGACCATGCGGTTGAGCTCGGCGAACGCGCGGCGGGCGCCGAACACGGCGGCCTTGAGCTCGAGGATGTCCTGGCTCGTCTCGATGATCACCAGGTCGACGCCGCCTGCGACCAGGCCGGTGGTCTGCTGCGCGAACACATCCACGAGCTCGGCAAACGTGATCCGGCCGAGCGTCGGGTCGTCGCTCGCGGGGAGGAAGCCGGTCGGGCCCATCGCACCGGCGACGAACCGCTGCTCGCCGGCGGCCTTGCGGGCGATCTCTGCGGCCTTGAGGTTGATCTCGTACGTGTGCTCGTCGAGGCCCCACTCGGCGAGCTTGAGGCGCGAGGCCTGGAACGTGTCGGTCTCGAGCACGTCGGCGCCGGCCTCGAGCATCGACGCGTGTACGCCTTCGATCACGTCGGGCCGGTTGAGCACCAGCGCCTCGTGGCAGCGGCCCGGCAGCCTGTAATCGAGTTCGAGGCTGAGCTCGAACTGCTCGAGCGTGGCGCCCATCCCGCCGTCGTAGACAATCGTGCGCTGGTGGGCTGCGGCGAGGAGGTCGCGCATCGTGCGCATGTTACTAAACCTTGACATGGTTGTGGCAAGGTTCGCCTCGCACCGCTTGCGCGCTAGCCGATTTTCTGCAAGCGCTTGCGGCTTTGCTGTCAGTCTGCTAATCTGCAAGCACACGCCAGCAACAGAAATCCAGGAGCAATCATGGCAACCACCCAGACCAAGCAAACCAACCCCTCGATCGAGTCAGCTTTCGAGCGCGCGACCGAGGCCGGCGAGCAGTTCGTCGCCGCGACCCGCAAGGCGGGCAACCTGTACCTCGACTCCTACGAGAAGGCCGTTGACCGCGCGATCGAGCTCGAGCTCAAGGTCGCCGGCGCCACCCAGCAGGAGTGGCTCAAGAACCTGATCGAGGCGCAGGCCGACTTCGCGCGGGAGATCACCAGCTCGTACACGAGCACCGCTCGGACGCTTCTCAAGTAAGCAACTTTTGTCAATTTGCGGGGCCTACGCCCGGCTCCGTGGTCAAGATTCGCAACAATTAGATGGCACCGGTGGGAATACCCGCCGGTGCCATCTGTCTTTGTGAGGAGGTATGGATGCCGTCGTCGTCGCCATTCGATGGATTGCTCGACACCTGGGTGGACGCGTGGGCCGCGACCGCCAGCGGGGTCACTGATTGCGTCCGGGCCGGCATCCGTGTCGCCCCCTGGCCGTTGGACGTCGGGCACTGGATGACCGTGGCGGGCGAGCGCCGCCGCCCGGGCTGGTCCTCGCCGCACGAGCTGGTGTTCGAGGCGCCGCTGGCGCGGCTGCGTGACTTCTCGGCCGCCGGCGCGCGCGGCGTCGTGCCGACGCTGGTACTGCCGCCGCAGGCGGGCCACGACTCCTGCATCGTCGACTACTCGCCGGAGCAGAGCCAGATGCGGACGATCGTCTCGTCGGGCCTGACACGGGCCTACACGCTCGACTGGGCGGCCGCCACGCACGAGACCGCCGACGCCACGGTCGACGATTACCTCGACGTGATCGACCGCGCGGACGACCACTGCGGCGGCCGCGTGAACCTGATCGGCGACTGCCAGGGCGGATGGCTGGCCACGATCTACGCAGCGCTCGCACCGGATCGCATCAACACGCTGACAATCGCCGGCGCCCCGATCGACTTCCATGCCGGCGAGCCGGTGATCGGGGAGGTGATCCGCTGGCTGGCGCCGAACGGCGATCTTCGCTTCTACGAGGCGCTGGTCGCATCTGGTGGCGGCGTGCTGAAGGGCCGCCACATGCTGTCGGGCTTCATCCTGATCCAGCCAGGGGCCGAGGTCTCGCGCCAGCTGGAGCTGCTGTGCAACCTCGGCGATGCCGACCACGTGGCGCGGTACAGGGAGTTTGAGGACTGGTTCAAGCACACCCAGGACATCCCCGGCGGGTTCTACCTGTGGATCGTGCGCAACCTGTTCCGCGACAACGCGCTCCTTGGGGGCACGCTCGAGGTCCGTGGGCGGCGGGTGCAACTCGGAGCGCTGACGATGCCGCTCAACCTGCTGGCCGGGGCCAGCGACCACATCACGCCGCCCGACCAGGTGTTCGCGCTGGCCGATCACGTCGGCACCCCAGCCGACCAGGTGCAGCGGCGGGTGAGCTCAGGCGGCCACCTCGGGCTGTTCATGGGCCACGAGGCGCTCGCCCAGCACTGGCCGCCGCTGCTGGCCGAGGTGCGCGCGCATTCGGTCCCGCGCGGGCGAGCGGGGGCCAGACGCCCGCACTCCGCGACTCAGGCGCCCGGCGCCTAGCGCGCGGTCCAGCCCTGGTCCATCGTCACCGGCACGCCGGTGAACGCGCGGCCGCCGGGCCCGGCGAGGAAGGCGACAACTTCGGCGACCTCGGACGGCTCGATCAGCCGCTTGACCGCGTGCGGCGCGAGGATCACCTTTTCCAGCACCTCGTCCTCGGGCAGCGAGTGCGCCCGTGCCTGATCCGTGATCTGCTTCTCCACGAGCGGCGTGCGGACGTACGCAGGGCAGACGGCGGTCGCCGTGATCCCGATGTCGGCGCCCTCGAGCGCCAGCGTCTTGACCAGTCCCAGGACGCCATGCTTGGCCGACACGTAGGCGGCTTTGAACGGGGACGCGACGAGCGCGTGCGCCGACGCGATCACGACGATCCGCCCCGACCCGGACTCCTTGAGTGCCGGCCACGCGTGCTTGGCGAGCGCGAACGGGCTCGTCAGCAGCAGTGCGACGATCGTGTCCCAGCGCTCCTGCGGGAACTCCTCGACCGGCGACACGTGCTGCACGCCCGCGTTCGGGACGATCAGGTCGAGGCGGCCAAACTGCTCGAGCGCGGCGCCGACGGCGGCCTCGTTGGCGGCCGCCGAGGTGAGATCAGCTTCGAATGGGACCCCAGGACCGTCCGGATCGGGTCGCAGGTCGACGGCCAGCACGTCGAAGCCGTCGTCAACCAGCCGGGTCGCGACCGCGCGGCCGATCCCGCTCGCCGCGCCCGTGACGAGCGCTGCTCGCCGGTCACTCATGTGTGGATTCGGCGGTCGGACTGTGGGGGCGGGGAGTACGTGGCGACGTCGCGACGAACGCCTCGTAGACCTCCTTCAGAGCGGTCCGCTGGCGGGCGGTCAGCCGCGGGTCGGCCGCGACCGCGTCGAGCACCGCGCTGGGCTCCGGCTCCTCACCCGGCGGCCTGACGCCAGCCTGCCTGTAGAGCGCGTCGGCAGACACCTTCAGGGCGCCCGCGATGCCGTCGAGCACGCTCTGCGACGGCGCGCGCAGGCCGCGCTCGATCTGAGACAGGTACGGGTTCGAGATCCCCGCCATCTCGGCGAACTGGCGCATCGAGAGCTCTGCAAGCTCTCGCTGCTGGCGGATGATCTCGCCGAGGGCGGCCGCGGAACGATTAGCCATCGCGGCTGAATATAGATGCGAGCACGACCAAAGGACCTCACGTTTCCCCCGTATAACGCGGGTTTTGGGAGGTGATTCATCGCGGGTGGCGTTTGACCTCACGTTTCCCCCGTATAGCGAGGGTTTTGGGAGGTGATTCAGCGCGGTGGCGTTTGACCTCACGTTTCCTCATACGGGGGTGGAATCTGCCGGGCCGGCCCATCACCGCGCCGGCTCACCCACGCCTGAGCGCGCCCGGGCCGGCTGGCTGGCTACATGTCCTGGCCGCCGT